>JAEYYQ010000024.1 GCA_023428365.1 Pseudomonadota bacterium
GGCTGCGATGACTGCCTCGCTGTCTGCCCGTGGAACAAGTTCGCCGAAGCGTCGCGCGAGATGCGCTTCCACAAGCGCCCCGAGACGCCCGAGCCGCCATTAGCCGAATTGCTGCAACTGGACGACAGCGCCTTCCGCCTGCGATTTGCGGGCACCCCAATCAAACGTACCGGCCGCGGCCGGGTCATTCGCAACGTGTTGATAGCGGCGGGAAATTCAGGAGATCTCAGTCTACTGCCACATGTCGAACGCCTAGCGACCGACGCATCCCCGTTGGTCCGTGCGATGGCGGCGTGGGCAGCGTGGCGGCTATGTGATCGTGAAACCTATCAGCGGCTCGGCGCGCAATTCAGCCGCCGCGAGCAGGATGGCGACGTGCGTGCCGAATGGGCACGGGAGACTTCGGCGTGAACAAGCTTTTCTGTTTCGGCCTGGGCTATAGCGCGCGCACACTGGTCTCCCAGTTGCGCGGACAGGACTGGCAGATTTACGGAACAGCGCGATCACTCGAAAAGCTGAGCCAGATCATCAGCATGGGGGTCGAAAGCCACGTATTCGATGGCCAGACTGCCAGCGCAACAGCGCGTGATGCTATCGTGAAAACAACGCACGTCCTCGTCTCCGCGCCACCTGGATCGAACGGTGATCCAGTTTTGGCATATCATGCAAAAGATCTGGCCAGCGCGCCGTCCCTCGAATGGATCGGCTATCTGTCCACCGTTGGCGTCTATGGGGATTGGCAGGGCGAATGGGTGGATGAAAACACTCCTCCACGCCCTCTCTCCGAGCGCAGTCGCTGCCGCCTCGAAGCGGAGACCGCCTGGCTGGAGTTCGGGGCCCGGACCGGAAAGCGCGTCAGAATATTCCGCCTTTCCGGAATCTACGGCCCCGGCCGCGGTCCGTTCGAAAAGGTGCGCACTGGAACTGCCCAACGCATCATCAAGCCCGGCCAGGTCTTCAATCGCATTCACGTCGACGACATTGCGCGTGTGCTGATCGCGTCAATGAGCGGGCGCGGCCAGCATTCCATCTATAACGTCACGGATGACGAACCAGCGCCGCCGGAGGATGTCGTGACATTTGCAGCGGGCTTGCTCGGCATCTCACCGCCGCCTGAAATTGATTTCGACACAGCCAATCTCAAACCCATGGCGGCGAGCTTCTATTCCGAAAACAAGCGCGTACGGAATGCGCGGATCAAGGACGATCTCGCGGTTGCATTGGCATTTCCGACGTATCGAGAAGGCCTGCAAAATCTGCTCAATTAATAGTTCGTTCAGGGAGTATTCACCTCGGCTCCCCTGTTTGGCCCCACTTTTCACGTACGTGACAAAAGGGTCGCGGGGAGACCTGAGTTAAGGCCAACGGGCCATTCTTCGCGGCTTTCCCAATGCGTTTGTCGCGGAGCGTTTTCCAATGCGCTTGCCCCCTGCTTCTTCCCGGCTTTCCGTCATTGCAACTGCACTCGCAGTTCTTGTTCTGCTGCCAGCCTGCACCGTCGAGGCGGGGGACGAAGCCGCCCACGCGATCGCCGAAAAGTTCGCTGGTGAGGGCGCACCGAAAGCTGCCGGCAAAACTCCGGATAAGATTGCAGCGGCTGATGCTCCGGCGGAAAGCAAATCCGTCGTATTGCCCGCTGCCTCGACGCAAGCGGAAGTGAAAATCATTTCGCAACCGCTCGTGGACCCGAAGTCCGCCGCCGAAAAGAAGGCGCCGCCCGCAGTCGCAAAGCCATCAGCCGCAGAGCGCAAGCAGGCGGAAGCAAGACGCAAAGCACAGGAAAAGGCCGAGGCAGAGCGGAAGGCAAAAGCTCAGCGCAAGGCCGACGAAGAGGACATGCTCGCGCGGGCACGGGCGGAAGCCGAAGAACGCCGGCTCGCTCAGGAAAAGCGATTAAAGGACATCGAGCGCGCGGAAGCAGAAGCCGAGGCCCAAGAAGCGCGTAAAGCCGCGGAGGCACGCCGCCTCGCAGAGCAGCAGCGTGAGCGAGAGGCTGAAGAGCAGCGGAAAGCTGGAGAAGCGCGCAGACTTGCCGAGATTGCGGCGCAGGACGAAGCACGTCGGGTTGTAGAGCAGCGCGAACGAGAGGCCGAACAACAGCGGAAGGCCGAGGAAACGCGTCGGCTCGCTGAGCTTGCTGCCCAAGAAGATGCGCGCCGTATCGCCGAACAGCGCGAACGAGAGGCCGAACAACAGCGGAAGGCGGCCGAAACTCGCAGGCTTGCGGAGATCGCTGCCCAAGAAGACGCACGCCGCGTCGCGGAACAGCGTCAACGCGAAGCTGAAGCTCAGCGTAAAGCCGCTGAAGCTCGCATGATGGCAGAACTCGCCGCTCAGGAAGAGGCGCGCCGCGCCGAGCAGGAAAAACTTCATCGGGCCGCCGAAGAGCGTCGACTCGCGGCGGAGCGCCTGCTGGCTGAGGAAGATATGCGTCGGATGGCTCAGGCGAAGGCCGTCGCGGAAATGGCCGAACGCACCCGTCAGGCTGAATTGGCAAGGCAGTACGATCAGGAAGAAGCGCGTGCGGTTCGCCACGAAGTCGCGCGTCTGGAATCTCAGCGTGAGGCTGAAAACCAACGACTTTCTGACCGGTTGCGCGAGATCCGGCAAACCCGTTCAGACGATGCGATGACGCTGCTGCCTCCGTTCGGACTCGGTGGCCCGCGATCCACGGACGTCTATGCCGATCAGGATGACCTTCATTCCTCGCGCAACAGTACGCGCGTCACCATCCTGTTGCTGATGGAGCCTGGTAACCGCGGCATCCGCCGCTTCAACAAGACGGGAGATCCGATCCTTTGCCTGGATCGGAGCTGCTACGTCAGCCAGGGCGCAGCGCAGCCGGCCAGCGAGATCGCTCGCAGCCGCGCGTTCGGTCCAGGCGTCGCGCTCGGATCGCGTGCCGGGTCATGTGAGAATTCCCTGACCTGCGTATTCCGCAATGTCGATCTTGGCGGCCGGTCCGCTGAGGTGCAACCGATCGACCTGCGCGTGCTTCGACACGATCGGCGCGAACTGCGGTCGGTCGAGGCGGATCGGACGTGCCGCGTCACGTCTGGCCAGCTCACTAGCCGCCGCCCCGTCATTGCCGACAGCTACACGCTCTGGATCGTGCCGGTAGCGGTTGCTGAACGGGCAGGCGCGATGGCCTTGGATACAGCCGTTCGTTAGGATTCCTTCTACGAACACAGCGCAGCGCTGAACCGCTAGCAGGTTAGGCCTCGAACGCGTTCTCCTCGATCAAGCGGAACAGCAGATCGATATCTTCAGGCCGCGACAGTCGATGCTCACCATCGGGCACCGAGGTGAGCTCGACCCAGCCGCCGGCCAGCTTTTTCTCGAGTTCAAACACGTGCTCCCAGGGCACGTCGGGATCTTGTAGCCCCTGGAGGATGCACACCGGCCGGCCTGGGTCCCAGGTTGTCTGCCCAAACAGGTGCTGTCGGCCGTCTTCGATAAGATCGCATGTGATCGGATAAGGCTCGCCATAAATCGACGGCCGCAGCCAAACACCCGTCTCCTGGATCGTCTGGCGGACATCCTCGGGGAATTTGTCCCACATCAGGGTTTCCGTCATATCCCAGGCGGGTGCGATGAGAACCAGCGCCTTGATCCGGCTCGCTTCCTTAGGGTCTTCGGCCAACAATTGACGCAACAGCAGCAGCGCCAAATAGCCGCCCATACTGGAGCCGACGACGATGACCTGACCACGCGTCACTCGGGAGAAAATCTCGCGCGTTTCCTCAAGCCAGCGGCTGATGGTGCCGTCCTCGAAACTTCCCTGCGACTGGCCATGCCCGCTATAGTCGAAGCGCGTGCAGGCCAATCCCTTCTCGCGCGCCCACGCACTGAGCGCGCTCGCCTTGGTACTGACCATGTCCGACTTGAAGCCCGGCAACCAGATCAGCTCCGGCTCCGCGCCTGCATCACGCAGCACGGCAATCCGCCGACGAGCTGTGCCTTCGCCGACCTGAAGGTATTGCGGGTTCGAATCGGTCATCCTAGTGATGTCCTCCCAGTCTCAACGAGGCTCATGTGCCCCAACGCCGTCCGACGATACTGCAGATCATCCCGCGTCTCGACATCGGTGGCGCCGAACGCACGACGGTCGAGATCACGGAGGCCATCGTGAGTGCGGGCGGCCGAGCCCTCGTCGTCGCCGAGGGAG
This sequence comes from Pseudomonadota bacterium, assembly GCA_023428365.1. Lineage (GTDB taxonomy): Bacteria > Pseudomonadota > Alphaproteobacteria > Rhizobiales > Hyphomicrobiaceae > ZC4RG25. The sequence continues at coordinate 4,169 of JAEYYQ010000024.1, forward strand.
GTCGCTTGGTGCCGCAGATCACACAGGCCGGCGGTGAATTCATCGCAATGGACGCGGCGAGCAAGAACCCACTGACAATTCTCGGCAATGCGCGCAAGTTGCAGCGGCTTATCGCGCAGGAAAACGTTGACCTGCTGCATGCCCGCAGTCGCGCGCCAGCGTGGAGCGCTTTGATGGCCGCGCGCCGCTCGCAAAAGCCGTTTGTGACGACCTATCACGGTGCGTACAGCGTCAACGGCTACCTCAAGCGGACGTACAGCAGCATCATGGCACGCGGTGACATCGTCATCGCCAACTCCAACTACATTGCTGATACGATCCGCAGCCGCTTCGGCACACCCGAGGCTCGCATGCGCATCATCTATCGGGGGATCGACGATGGTTTCGATCCGGCGCGGGTGTCGAGCGACCGGGTTGAACAGCTACGCACGGCCTGGGGCGTCGCGCCGGATCAGCGCGTGATCCTTCATGCTGCGCGAATGACAACCCGCAAAGGTCAAAGCGTTCTGATCGGCGCCACAGCGGCAATCGTATCGCAGTCGTCCATACCTGATGATTGGATCGTCATCCTTGCAGGCGATCAAGGCGGGCGGGGTGATTACATCGAAGCTCTCAAACGCCAAATTGCGACAGCGGGGCTGCAGGATCGTGTGCGCCTCGTGGGTCGCGTCGATGACATGCCAGCCGCCTATCTCGCCGCCCAAGTCGCCATTGCAGCGTCGAGCGAACCGGAAGCGTTTGGCCGTGTCGCCGCCGAGGCGGAAGCCATGGGCTGTCCGGTGATCGCGACCAGGGTCGGCGGAGCGTCGGAGGCTGTTCGCGCCGAGCCGGAGTTCGGGCCAGACGAAATGACAGGCTGGCTGGTGCCACCCGGCGATGTACCGGCGCTCGCCGAAAAGCTGACCCTCGCGTTGCGGCTCTCGGACGACCAGAGGGCTACAATCGGCGCGCGCGCCAGGCAATTCGTCACGCAATCCTTCACCCTTGCTGCAATGCAGCAAGCAACCTTGCGTGTTTACGACGAGCTGCTGGGCTCTCAATTGGCGAACCAAGCACGATCCTAAGCATTTGTTTGTTGGCGCAAGACGGGTGCTTGACTTGAATTGCAATCTTCCCGATCTTCCAGCGAAACGGGTGGACGGAAGGTCGCAGGTGCGCGACCAAGCGTTTTCTTGCTACCCAAGTCCAAAATTTGAAACTGACGATGGAGACTTCAAATCCGCAAACCAATGACGAGAGGCACGCCTGAGCGCGAGCCCTCAGGCCCCAAGATCAACGATGCGATCCGGGCCAGAGATGTACGCCTGATTGACGAAACCGGTCAAAATGTCGGGGTTGTGAGCCGCGTCGACGCCATGGAGCGTGCCGAGACGGCTGGTCTTGACCTCGTCGAGGTGTCGCCCGACGCCGATCCGCCAGTCTGCAAGATCATGGACTATGGCAAGTTCAAGTACCAGGAGCAGAAGAAGGCGGCCGAGGCGCGTAAGAACCAAAAGATCGTAGAAATCAAAGAGATCAAGATGCGTCCCAGCATCGACGATCACGACTACGACGTGAAGATGCGGTCTATCAAACGGTTCTTCGAAGAGGGCGATAAGGTTAAGATTACCTTGCGCTTCCGTGGACGCGAGATGGCGCACCAGGAACTCGGCATGGATCTGTTGCAGCGGGTTAAGTCCGATCTTCTGGAAGACGCCAAGGTCGAGTCCGAACCGCGCCTCG
>JAEYYQ010000164.1 GCA_023428365.1 Pseudomonadota bacterium
AGGTCTCTGCTCCGAGCGGCCTAGCATCCGGAGAACGACGCATGCAACCCGCCAGGGTAAGAATAGGAACGCGCGGTTCGCCGCTCGCGTTGGCGCAGGCGGAGGAAGTTCGTCGTCGCTTGATGGCCGCTCACGGGCCCGACGAGGCCGCGTTTGAGATCCGCACCTTCAAGACGACCGGCGACCGCATTCAGGACCGGCCGCTGTCTGAAGCAGGGGGCAAGGGCCTGTTCACGAAGGAAATCGAGGAAGCGCTCCTGGCGGGCGAGATCGATCTGGCCGTGCATTCCATGAAGGATATGCCGACAGAGCTTCCGCAGGGTTTGATCATTCCCGCGCTGTTGCCCAGAGAGGATGCGCGCGACGCGTTCATTAGCCTGCGTTATGCCTCGCTTGCCGGTTTGCCGGCTGGTGCAACGGTTGGGACATCTTCGCTGCGGCGGCAGGCGCAGGTGCGGCGGATGCGGCCCGATCTCAAGGTGGTCGAATTCCGAGGGAATGTGGAGACGCGGCTGCGCAAATTGGAGCAAGGCGTCGCCGATGCAACCTTCCTCGCGTGCGCCGGACTGAACCGGTTGGATCAGGCTAACCGCATTACCCGACCGATGCCGGTGAGCGAAATGCTGCCGGCCGTCGCCCAAGGTGCGATCGGCGTGGAGATCCGAAACGATGACGAGCGGACTGCGACGCTGGTCTCGGCCCTGAATGATCAATCGACAGCGCTCTGCGTGACGGCTGAACGGGCTTTTCTGGCGCGTCTTGAGGGGAGTTGCCGGACGCCGATCGCCGGGCTTGCCGAGCTGGATCGAGGTGAGATCTCGTTTCGGGGTATGATCCTGTCTCCTGACGGGGCGCGATGTCTCGAAGCCAGCCGTCGCGGGCCGGCAGAACGGGCTGTCGTCATCGCGGAGGACGCGGCCAACGAATTGCTGGCACAGGCGGGTCCGGATTTCTTCGGCAAGGTGGTGTGAATGCGCGTGCTCGTCACACGTCCGGAGCCTGATGCGACGGCTCTGAAAGCCCATCTCGTCGCGCAGGGCCATGAAGTCCTGATCGAGCCACTGATGGAGCTCAGATTTGATGATCTCGATCCGATCGAACTCGGTGGCGTGCAAGCCTTGATCGCAACGAGCCGCAATGGCTTGCGGGCCCTAGCGGCGAGCCCGGAGCTGGAAGCAGCGCGCCATTTGCCGCTGTTTGCCGTTGGACCTGGAACGGCGGCGACGGCGCGTGGACTAGGGTTCGAGATCGTGATCAAAGGGCCGGGCACCGGGCGGCAGCTGGTTTCTCTCATCACCGATGGCATCGACGTCAACGCCGGGTCGCTGCTGCATCTGGCCGGCGATGTGCTGGCCTTCGACTTTGCAGCGGAACTCGCGAGACTTGGTTACCACGTCCTGCAACCCCTGGTTTACATAGCCGAACCGGTTCAGCGCCTCAGCGGCTCCACCGTAACGCGGTTGCGCAACGGCCAGATCGCGGGCGTTCTGCTGCTATCACCCCGTACAGCGGAGATTTACGTCGACTTGCTTCGGCAGCATGACTTGGTGGAGGCTTCGCGCAATCTCATCCACTATTGCATATCGGAGGCAACGGCCGATCGGCTGGCTGGTCTTGGGCAACCAAAGGTGGAGATCGCCGAGGCGCCTAATCTCAAGGAAGTGCTTGCCCTGACTGCACGGGCCGCGCCACAATCGGCTTAACATACAAACCAGAAATAAACCGGTGGTCAGGCGCAATATGGATTGCGCGACACCTGTGATCGGGACCAATCGACTGCGGTCTCACCCAGCTATCGAGAGGCTTAACGCTGCCATGAACAGTAAGAACCATGGTTCGCCCAAAGGGCCGATCAAACCCACGCCAGAGACAGGCGAACCGAAGAAGCCGTCAGCTTTGCTTGACCTCAAGGCGACCGAGGTCACGCCCAAAGATACGGCGGCAAAAGACGTAAAAGAGACCAAGCCGGTCGCGGCCGAGTCATCCAAGACAGCCGGCTCGGAGCCTGCTGCGGCGAAGGCCGAAGCGAATGTGAAGGTCGAGAATTCGGTGAAGCCCGACGCAGCGAAGGCAGAGGCAAAGCCCTCAGTACCGCCGACGAGCTCAGCTCAGACGAAGCCGTCCGAATCTCAAAGCGCGGCTCCGAAGGTGGCGACCAGTGTTCCGCCGCGTCCTCAATCAGAGACTTCGGCGAAGCCGGGGACGTCATCCAACGTCAATCCGCCTCCTGCAGCCGCTGCAAGGGCTGGCGGCATCGGCCGCGTTCTCACCCACGTCGCTGCCGGCATCGCCGGCGGCTTTCTGGCTCTGTTGCTGGCCGATACCGTGCGCCCACAGTTGGGCCTCGGGGGCACCGCTGCATCTGTCAGTGAACTCGAAAAACGCCTCGCGGCTGCCGAGCAGTCGTTGCGCGATCGCCCGGCGGCGGCGGTATCCAGTGATGAGATCAACACGCGGCTTACGGCCCTTTCGGATCGCATGACCCGCGTCGACGATATCGATCGCACCGTGCAGCAGCTGTCCGAAACACAGACGAAACTTGCCTCCGATGCCAAGACTCTCGAAGAGCGTCTTGCTCAACCTCAGGCGAGCGGCGATGCGGATCAGCGCGTTGCGAAGTTGGAGCAGATGCTCGCCACGCTGACGGCAGCCGCCGGAGCCGAGGGGGCTGGTGGGCGCATTCCGCAGCTCGCTGCGATCACCGGCAAGCTCGCCGATCTGGAGGCAACGCTGCCCAATAAGATCGAAGAGCTGCGTGCGGCAGTGACGAGTGACCTGGATGCGCGGCTGGCGCAGTCGGCTGAGGCGAGCGAGGCCGCACGCTCGGCAACGCAGCGCATCGATAAAGAACTGACGACATCGCGGGCCGATATCGCGCGCTTAGGGCAACGTGCCGAAGCCTTCAAAGCCTCCGACGATCGCATCGACCAGTCTCTGCGCACGCTGCAGGAAGAGACGGGCAGCATCAGAAGCTCTGTCGATGGTCTGAAGAATGAGCTTTCCGCTGACATGAAATCGGTGGTGCGGATGCCGGATCTGACCGCAGCGGTCGGAGCCGTAACGACGCGCATGGGAGCGCTGGAACAGAATCTTCAGGGCGTCGTGAAGAGTGAAGACGATCGCAAGGCTAACGCCGAGCGCATCGTTCTTGCGCTGGAGCTCGGCAATCTCAAGCGGGCGCTCGATCGCGGCGGCGGGTATGCGCAGGAACTGGCGGAGGTCGGACGCGTTGCTGGCGGCAAGATCGATCTCTCCGTGCTCGAACGCTACAAGGATCAGGGTGTGCCGACATTGCCGGAACTGGTGAACTCGTTCCGTCCCGTCGCCTACGCCGTGGTCGACGCGGCCAACGTGCCGGCCGAAGCATCAACGTTCGATCGGCTGCTGCAAAGCGCGAAGTCAGTGGTGCGCGTACGTCGCACTGACCATCGGCCCGATGACACCAGCGTTGAGGCGACGGTGAGCCGGATGGAGCGGGCGCTGGCCGATGGCCAGTTGACCGAGGTCGTTTCTGAAGCGCGCAAAATTCCCGCGCCTGCGATCGACGCCGCTGAGCCCTGGCTGGCGAAGGTGGAAGCACGGGCGGCCGTGGACCGCGCGCTCGCTTCCGTGGAAGAACAGCTCAAGTCGTCCCTTAGCGGCCAAGGCCCAGCTGAGAAGCGAGTGCAGTAATGTTGCGTCTTGTTCTGTTTCTGATTGCAATCACGGCACTTGCGGTCGGTTTGTCGTGGCTGGCCGACCGCCCTGGAAGCCTCGTCGTTAACTGGCAAGGGTATGAAATCGAGACCAGCGTGTTCCGCGCCATCGTTCTGCTCGCGATGCTGCTGGGACTGATGATGGTGCTGTGGAGCGTGCTCCGGCAAATCTGGCACAGCCCAGCGACGATCGGGCATTTCTTCAATCGCCGGCGTCAGAAGCGGGGGCTCGACGCGCTGTCGAGCGGCATGATCGCGATCGGTGCCGGGGATCGCGCGCTGGCGACCCGCTATGCCATCCAGGCGCGCAAGTCGTTGCCGAACGAGCCGCTCACGCAGCTGTTGCGGGCGCAAGCTGCTCAGCTGTCTGGCGATCGGGCAACGTCACGCCGGATTTTCGAGGCGATGCTGGGCGCACCGGATACCGAGCAGCTTGGTATGCGTGGCCTGTTTCTGGAAGCCGAGCGCGAGGGTGAGCGGGAGGCTGCACGCCAGTTCGCGGAGCGCGCGATGGCGCTCAACCCGCAACTGGGCTGGCCGGCCGAGGCTCTGTTCGACATCCAGTGTCAGGAAGCCGATTGGGATGGGGCGCTGCAGACGCTTGCTGTGGCGCGGCGCCATAACCAGATCGACCGGGCTGTTGCTGATCGCCGGCGCGCCGTGCTGCTAACGGCGCAGGCTCAGACCATGGAGCAGACCAATCCAGACCGCGCCATGACTCTGGCTCTGGAAGCACATGGTCTTGCGACTGATCTCGTCCCGGCGGCTGCGATTGCGGGCCGTGCATTGGCGGCTAAAGGCAACACGTCACGTGCTGCGAAGGTCCTACAGCGGACGTGGAAACGGTCACCTCATCCGGATCTCGCGACGGCCTATGCGTATGCGCGCATCGGCGATAGTCCGAAAGATCGCCTGGACCGGGTCATCTATCTCGCTGGCCTGCGCCCTCACTCGGCGGAGAGCGCCATCGCGCTTGCTACGGCCGCCATCGAAGCTCATGCGTGGGATGCCGCACGGGCGGCTCTGAAGCCGCTGATTGCCGATGCTCCAACGCAGCGTGCCTGCACGTTGATGGCGCGTATCGAGGCCGAGCAGCATGGTGACAAGGGCCGCGTGCGTGAATGGCTGGCGCGCGCCGTCTCGGCACCCCGCGATCCTGCATGGACGGCGGATGGTGTTGTCTCCGACCATTGGGCGCCGGTTTCTCCGGTGACGGGCGCGCTTGACGCTTTCCAGTGGCGCGTGCCTGTCGAGGCGTTGGAGGCGACCGACGCGACAGCGCTCAGCCAGAAGATCGAGGAACTGGTGCAGCTGGGAGCTGGTCCGGAGGTTGCGATCGAGGCATCGGTTCAGGCTGACACGCAGCCACCGGCCTCTGCGTCCAAGCCGGCCCCGCAGGCAGCCGATGCGGAAATCATCGATGTCGTGCCACCGCCTCAACCCACGAAAAAACCGGCAGAGGAGAAGACTGACGAACCGGCCAAGACGGCGCCTGCCGCTGCGCGCGCTGAACAGCCAGCCACAAGTGCTCCTGTTGAACCGTCGAAGGACGTCTCAACTTCCCAACCGGCTAGTAAGACGTCTGAGCAAATTCCGGAGCCTGCGGTCGCAAAGCAACCGATGGCTACCGTTGCGGCATCGCCGGTAGCCGCTCAGCCGATCAAGAAGCCATTTCGGACAAGTGAGCCGCGCGTGTTCACGCCTCCACGGGCCCCGGACGATCCCGGTCCGGAGACGCTCGACAGCATCGATGACGACCAAAGGCGCGGCGTTGCCTTCCAATTCCCAGCGAAGGGATCAGCGTAACTGCCGTTGGCAGATGTCTGCGGGTTGTTCCAGTACGGCCTCCACAGCGCTGTGGAGGCCGTTTTCCTTTGTTCCTGCTCCGACTCTGCTCAGTTGTCGGATCGCATCATTCGCCAATCAACTTATCCTAAGGGTGTTACCCTCAATCTCGTTGTGTTGAATACCTGCTAGCTCTGTTCGTCTACAGGCGGTCAGCAGTAGCAGCTTAGTGAAGTTGCCGAAGGGATACCCAAGCTCGGTAGCAGCAGACCATATGGCCTTGATCTCCGCGACACTCAGCACTCGTTCTCTAGGCTTTGAGATCTTGGGTCGAACAAGGGTAGCAAGGGGATTAGTAGTTACGTAGTCCTCGGACAGACAGAACACAAAGAACGGATTTAGAACATCGAACTGCTTACGAGCGCTGATCTTGTGCCCTAGACGTAGCTTGCTGTTGATAAGCCCTCTCACGTCAGCCTTGGCGATCTCAGTGATAGGCGTAGAGGCACCAAGGGCTGGGATTACGTCCTTCTTGAACCGTCGCTTGACCTCATCCCAGTAGCGACCGTCCTCTTGCCTAAGTTGGCAGTAGCTCTCGAAGGCTTCCTGTAGGGTAAGAACTTGATCTAGCTGAGGTAATGCCGTCTTGAGCGCTCTGGCCTTCTTCCTAGCCTCAGGTAGCTCCATAGGAGGATAGTGGCCTATGACTACCCGTCTGGCTTCTGAATCAACCCATCTCTGGAAGAGCCACGACAGCTTGCCCTTGGGTGACGTCCTGATGCCTAGGCCGTGCTGCTCTGTGTCCCAGATGTAAACCTCTCGACGTAGCCGCCGGTATGCGTTAAGTGACCTCGCAGTGATGCGCTGTTTCATGTCCGACACCGTTACAGAAACCATTACACGTTCTGTTTCGGAGCCAAGAGCGAGACAGCTAACTCGCTGGTACACAAAGAGAAAGCCGCAATAGCTCAGTCGGTAGAGCACGTCATTCGTAATGACGGGGTCAGGGGTTCGAATCCCTTTTGCGGCACCAGTACTTCCCTAACGTCCTTAGGAAATCGCACGATGGTCTGGTTGGCTGCTCAACCAACTGTCCCGCCGCTTCGTGGCTATGGTGTGCGTAAAACTCCTGCGATGACCCCGCCGACAGGTATTCCGGCCGTGTTGAGGTCATAGACTCCGTTGAGCTTCGGCTGCGAACGAGTTAGACACCCGACGGACTCACTCACACGCAAATTGCAGTCTCGCGTCGTTGCTGTTGGGCCGGGCAGCCACTGCGCCTGTGGGCGGTGACATAGAGTCCACGCTATGGTCGTGACTTCCTTCTCATCTCAGATCAGAGAATTGGAGTCTGCGTCCGAGGAGCACTTACGCGGTAATGTGAAAGGGCGGCGTGAGAGTTGGGGCGTGCAGATCGAACGTCAGCAAATTGCTGATACGAATTATTCATAACAGAGTCCTCAGACAAAAAGAGCGGGCCAATTTGGTCCCGCTCTCCGAAGGCTTTCCAGTTATGTTTGGCGATTAGTCGCGACCACCGCGGCGGCGCTCGTGTCTATAATCACGTCGATCATTACGATCTCCCCGCCAGTGCCTGTCTCGACCGCCGCGTGGATTGACGTAAATCGAGAACCCTGGAGTTGGAGTCCGATAATAATATCGCGGACCACATTCTACGATTCCGCGGCGCACATGGCGATGTCCAGCTCGGCAATTCCGGTGATACGAGTGAACTTTCTCGGTCATGGACCGGACGTCGACCGGACTAGTGCCTGTCAACGGTGCGGCTGAAGCGCTCATGCTCACACCGCACAGAAGCGCACCCGCAACAAGCGTAGATGCGAAATAATGTCTCATCCCGATACTCCTTTGATGGTTTCTCGGACTGGCTAAGAAACGATCGGCGAAGGAGTAAGGTTCCAAACGGATGAAATCCGTAAACGCGAGAAATTTGCTGCAAAAGCGCGATTTTTGACCAAAGAGAACTGCCATCAGTGAAAAGATGAAAATTTCAAGGTGTATCGTTCAGCTCTCTTATGATGTCGCTCCATCGATTTTCATCTGACAAATAAAAATCGATTCCAATCAAATGATCAGAATAAAAGTGACAATGCTGCGCTTTGAAAATCGACCGCGACACCGATGAAAAGCAGTTAGCTGACATTCTCCTGATCAGCGTTCTCTGCGGGCATGGCGTAAATAGCGTATTGCGTTTTCCGAATGAGCCAGGATCACCCGCGATGGTGCGGATCGTGACTTAGATGATCCGTCGCCGTACCCAGTTCGACATCTGCTCGACCGCGAGAACGAGCAGGAAAATGGTGATAATGATTGTTGCGGCCGTGCTGTAGGCGAACAGGTCGAAAGCGACCTTCAGCTCGAT
>JAEYYQ010000293.1 GCA_023428365.1 Pseudomonadota bacterium
TCGCGGCTGGGCGGGGTGAGCCAGCCTACGCTTTCCGCCCAGGTTCGCGCGCTCGAACGGACAGCGGGGGTTCCACTATTGGAGCGCGGTGGGCGTGGCATCCGGCTGACCGCCGCTGGCCAAGAGCTGTTCGGTGCGACCCGAAAGCTGGCCGAAGCCATGGATGAAGTCGGCCGCGTGCTGGCTTCCAGCCGCGTCCCGGCCCGGGGGCATCTGCGCATCGCCGCCGACAGCGCCGTCCATGTTCTTCCCGTGTTGGCGGAGCTGAAGAAGGGCGCCGCGCCGGTCAGCTTCTCGCTGCACATCGATAATTCCGCCGCGGTCATGGCGCGCGTCCTGTCCGACGACGCCGACCTCGGCATCATGGCGCGGGCGACAACTGATCCTCGATTATTCGCCCTGAAAATCCGCGAAGACCGCTTGGTGCTGCTCGTTCCCACCAAGGATCCCCTCGCCCAGCGCAAGCGGCTCAAGCTTGCAGATCTGTCCGGACGAGATCTCGTCATCCGTGAACGTGGCTCGATTACTCGCGAAGTGGCGGAGGCCCAGCTCAAGACGTCGGGCGTCAGAACCGGACAGGTTTTCGACGTTGCAACGCGAGAAGCGGTCAATGAAGCCGTCGCATCGGGATTCGGCATCGGCCTCGCATTTGCCAGCGAAGTTGGACGTGATCCGCGCATGGTCGCGGTGCCCATTCGCGGCGCCGACGTGTCCGTCGCGGAGTACGCAATCTGCCTCTCGGAGCGCCGCGGTTTGGGTTCCATCGGGCGCTTCCTGGAAGCTGCCAGACGACTTGCTCAAAGGAGCCGCTGGATTTCCGAACAAGACAAATCCGGATCAAAAACGTGACTTCTGTGTTGAATCAATTGCGCTTACGTTGTCATAAAACTGTCGTAGTCTGTGACGCTTCTGATTCGCCGTGCGTGTGCGCGCATCTGGGAGAAGACGAAGAAAATGGCCGGTAGCGAGCTACTGCTGACGCTGTTGGGAGGCGTTGCCCTGCTGCTGTGGGGCGTGCGCATGGTCCGGACCGGGCTGACACGCGCGTTCGGCGCTCCACTGCGCGCGCTCCTCAGTCGCGCCTCGCGCAATCGCGTGACGGCGTTCGGCGCCGGCGTCGGTGCTGCGGGTATCCTGCAGAGCGCGACGGCAACGGCTCTTCTCCTCGCTTCTTTCGCCGGACGCGGTCTCGTGACATTGCCGGTCGCCCTCGCGATCATGCTGGGAGCTGACGTCGGCACGACGCTCGTGGCGCAGATCTTCGCCTTCGATATCAAGTGGCTGTGGTCAGCCGCGATGATCACCGGCGTCGTGATCTTCAGTATCTCCGACAGCGATCGCGCGAAAAGCATTGGCCGCATTTCCATCGGTCTCGCCCTGGTGCTGCTGGCGCTGACGGTTCTCGGAACGGTTTCCGGCGCACTGCGTGAAAGTCCGACCGTCGCCATGGTCCTGTCGGCGCTAGGCACGGAGCCAACCATTGCCGTACTGGTCGCCGCGATCCTGACGTGGGTCGCACACTCCAGCCTCGCGGTCGTGCTGTTCATTCTGTCGCTCGCGATGAGCGGTGCCGTCGCCCCTGTCCTCGCCCTCGCCTTGGTTCTCGGCGCGAATGTCGGTGGTGCGATCTCGCCTCTGACAGCTCTCACCGGCGCACCGGTCGCCGCCCGCCGCGTCCCTCTCGGCAACCTGATCGCGCGCGGTGTCGTGGCAATAGCGATGATTCCCCTGCTTGGCTTGGCGGTCACGCTGCTCGGGAACATCAGTGCCGATCCCGCACGTTTGGTCCTGAATTTCCACACCACATTCAACATCGTTGTCGCATTGGTCTTCCTGCCGCTGCTGACACCGCTGACAAAGCTCGTCACCTGGATCCTGCCGCCGCCCGTTCAGGCGCCCGACCGCGCCGTTGCCCAGCATCTGGAGCCGGCGGTGCTCGACACGCCGTCCGAAGCGCTGGGTTGCGCGATGCGAGAGACGCTGCACGTCGGCGATATCGTGCTGGAGATGCTCCGCAAGTCGTTGCCCGCCATCGAGGGCAGCGACATGAAGATCGTCAAGGAGTTGGAAAAGGCCGACGACGACGTCGACGCTCTCTACGAGGCGATCAAGCTCTATCTGATCCGAACCTCCAAATCGAACATGAGCGATGAGGAATCGCGCCGTTACGTCGAGATCCTGACGTTCACCACCAACCTGGAACACGTCGGCGACATCATCGACAAAAACCTGATGGAGCTTGCCTCCAAGAAGATCAAGAAGCGCTACTCCTTCTCACCGGAAGGGCTTGCTGAACTGAAACGCTTCCATGGCCAGGTGATCGACAACATGCGCCTCGCGCTGAATGTCTTCGCGACACGCGATGTCACGCTCGCCCGACGCCTGCTGCAGGTCAAAACCACGATGCGTGCCAAGGAATTCGAGGCCGCCGACCGTCATTTCGAGCGCCTGAAGCAGGGTCGTGCGGAATCAATCGAGACCAGCTCCATCCACCTCGACATCATCCGCGACCTGAAGCGCATCAACTCGCATCTGACGTCCGTGGCTTACCCCATCCTCGAAGCAGCCGGAGAGTTGCGCGACAGTCGCCTGCGCGAGGGCAAGCGCAGCGAGACACCCGATGCACCTGGCGATGCGGTGCTGTTCAGCCCCGCTGCCGGAGGCAAGGCCTGACGCCGTCGATCAGTGGACCCGCAGCAGCACGAGCCCTGCGACCACGACACAGCCGGCGAGGATGCGGACGACATTAATGGGTTCGCGCAAGAACAGGACGCCGATCAGAGCTGCAAACAGCACACTGGTTTCGCGCAGCGCCGCCACCAGTGCGATGGGTGCCACCGTCATCGCCCAGATCGCAATGGCATAAGCAGCGAGCGATATGGCGCCTCCGGCCAGGATGAGCGGCCAGGAACTCTTGGTGCCCTCGATCATCTTCTGCGGCACGCGAATGAATCCGAAGATCAGCATCGCCACGCCGTCGACAATGAACAGCCAGACGATGTATGGCAGCGGCGACGGACCGATCCGCGCACCCGTTCCATCAACGACGCTGTAGCCTGCAATTGTCACGGCCGTCAGCAGCGCAAAACCGATGGAGCGGCCTTGAAAGCGCGCAAGGTCGGCGCCACCACGCTTCAGCGACAGCGCCATAATTCCCATCGCCAGCAAGAGGATTCCCAGCCACCCTTGCAATCCGAGCGGCTCACCGAGTCCGATTGTCGCCACCAGAGCCGTGATGAGCGGAGCGGTGCCGCGCGCAATCGGATACACCTGCGACAAGTCGCCGAACCGATAGGCTTCAGCCAACGCGACGTAGTACGCGAGGTGGATGAGCATCGACAGGAAAATGAAGGTCCAAGCCTCGCGCTCCGGCAAATCGATGAAGAAGGCGATCGGAGCCACAACAATGCCGCTGGCCACCGCGATCAGCGCCATCGCCGTGAACGGATCGAGCTTGACCTTTAGCAGGGCGTTCCAGCCCGCATGACAGGCCGCGGCAGCCAGCACCGCCATGAATACGAACGCATCCATGGACTAGCTCCCCACGCGAAGCGGGCACGCACCCTGTCCTATAGAGCTCAGCGCAGAGGCGTCACCGTCTCGCCAAATGAAGCGCGGCCGGACTTGCTCGGTCATTGGATTTTCCGCTGGTCGGAACTTGCCGCGGTAGTCCTAGCGGAACTGACACAAAACTGTCATCAACTTACGGGCACGCGTCTGTGCACACGAGGGTTTCGCATTTCGCAGCAACAGATGTGACGCAGGGGCTAGCAGGGTCGGATGGTTTCTGCTAATAGCCCGGCACAAGATGGTCTCCGGCTGATCCGCGGTAGCTCAGCGGTAGAGCAACCGGCTGTTAACCGGTTGGTCGTAGGTTCGAATCCTACCCGCGGAGCCATCTTTTTCAATCACTTAGCTAATCCGGCAGGACACACAAAACGCGCTGGGGTTCCACTGGGGTTCCAAACGTGCAGCGTTTCGGCGCGCCCGACCTTGCTGTCTCCGAGACGATGGAACCGTGAATTGCGGCGCCCCACTCAGCGATCAGCTGCACTCATTTGCGCGCAGCGGGGACACTGTCGCGACGGTGGGCAACGCAGCACCGACACTGTTACGGCAGTGCTCAGCCCCAGGACAGGAACCCGTTCGGGTCACCCGTCGGCAGACGTGCAAATTTTCGGCCTATCGCCCCACTGATATCCGGCCACGGCGCCACGATGCAGCCGATGGGACACTGTCCGATAGTGTCGCGTAGTTGCGACAATGTCGACGACCATGAAGCAGCCTCGACCCAGCAAAGCTTCGAGCGTCGCCATCGGGTGTAGGTGCCATTTGCATCCGGGGAGCGAGCCTTCCAAGACTTCAGCGCCGCTCAACTCACTGGCTTCAAATCTTTCAGCGTAGGCACCGCTGCGATGTCTCCCACTTCGCGACGATACCTTTCAGATCTCAAGTCGATTCGGCCGCTAGCACCCGAACATCCTCACAGCTCTACGCACACTGCGCGTCAGCATTGCGCCCCGAAAACCATCGCAATGCGACCATTCCGCGGACGGGGGCGGGCGCTTGTACTCGCCGTCAAAGATCAATTCCGTCATTTGCCAAGACCTGCGGGAGCCACCTTTCTGAGTCGCCAACTCGATCTCACCGGTATGTCGAGCCGGACGTATGAGGCGACACACGGTCTCGTGACCGCCACAGTCCATCTGGAACGAGATCCGGCACTTGTAGCTTCCCTCTGCCATACCCGCCGTCGTGCATGATTCCCGATGCACAGATCCAGGCCCCAACGTCAATGCCGTTCCAAAGCGCGTTATCGTGCAGCCATTCGGTGCAGGCTTAAAACCGATGCCAGGAGCCGCAGACATCAGGTCACCCCGCTGTCCCTCCGCGTGCTTCGCATACCCCTCAGGACTGCAAATGCTGATGTAATAGTCTCTCAGCGCCTGGAAGATCTCCTCGCCCGTGGGGGCCGCTAGCCTTTCTCGAGTCTCCGGACTCACCGCCGCGAACAATTCATCTTCCGTAACTGTCAAAGGATTGCCATGGGGATTGGCTTTCGCCCAATCCACAGCCCAAGACAGCTCCGCACTCGGAAGTCCTCCCTGGTCTTTCACCGTTCGCTCGAACTGGCGCGCCATGGAAACCGCAAAGGCCGTCACAAATCGCAGCATCTCCGTGCGCGGAGCAGCCGGATCTGCTCTGAAGTAGCCCTTGCTTACGTACTCGTTGTTGCCATAGACGAACGCCAACGTATGCCCGGCCGAACGGCTCCCAAGCCTGATCGCGCGCACGAGCTTCTGATAAATCTCTTCCGGAGGTCTTTCCTTACCCACGACCTCACCGAGCAGGATGTTGAAATTCGCCTCATCCGGCAACTCGTTGACCTTCCAATCCGGCCTCTCTGTGAGGCGACGGACATCAGCCCCCTGCAAGTCAAAGACCGGCGTGCCGAAGTACCTCACCGCCAAACCACGCGCGGCCTCAGGGTGACAACCAAAGCTTACCGCCACCTGCGTCGCCCGCTCGGCGTGCTCCGTCTGTACCGCCTGAACCAAATCTGCCAATGTTGCATAGGTTTTGCGCACATCCAGAACCAGCGGAGCGCATTTGTCTTTCAACCCACCATAGAGATTGAACGCCGACGTTTCCCCGAGCGTGACATGGTGTTCCAGTCCGAACGGCGCGTTCGCCCTATCCGCGAGATCCAGCAGTCTCTTGTCGGGAATTTCAAATTTCAGATCCGCCAGCGGCATGACCGGCATCGCAATGCCCGCCTCCTCGGCAAAGCGCGTGAGAAATTCACAGCGCGGGTAGTCATACTCCGGAGGCGACGTTTCGGTCTTCTCCATCCACGCCCGGGCAATCACCCGCAACCACTGGTCTGGGGCATCCGTCTCGCCACGCTTTGCGCAATAACGGTAATTAACCCGCACCAGCTCCTTGAATTTTTCGATATCGCTTTGCCGCCCCCCAATGGCGACATCCGCCTTAGACTCTAGGCCGCTGGCAAGGGGCGAAAGTCTCCTGATCACCGCCTCATCGTCAGGAAATCCCAAAAACAACTTCATGCATGATGCATACCGCTCATAGTCAATAGACTTTGGCAACGCATCACCTTCGCATCGCGACCATCGTGCCTGAAAGCCAAAGGCTCTTTCGACAATCGCTGCGGCTTCCCTGCAATTCGCAACCTCAGAGAAATTCGTGGCCGCAAACCGGTTGATGGCGGCGATGCTCGCATTGATGTCGTGTTTGGTTCCCAAGCAACTACCCAATCCCGAAGCGCTGTTCAAAATGCCTTCTGTAAGGCGGGCAGCGACGTACTGCCGTTGCGTGCCAGACAGCGCTACCAGTTCTCCCAAGCAGCGCCCAAGATCTCCCTGCGGCGACTGAGAAGGGCACCGTCGCATAAACTCACCCCAGAACCGGCGGTCCTTCGCATCCAAATACTCCCAATCCGGCTTCCGGCCCGAGGTTTGCGGGATAGATAGCGTCTGCTCCTTTGCTGGCGCAGCCGCTTTCTGCCTGCTGGCCGGTGGCGAATTTGGCCGCGTATCAGCGCTCTTGGCTGCTGCCGCCCCACCACCTACCGCCGACAATTCCGTGCGCTGGCAATTCTTGTGTCCGACGTAGTCGCCAAGCAGCTTCCGGTCCGCGCTTAGGCGGTACTTCAGCTGATAAGGGAACCGCACATCCCGCGTCCGAGCAGTATCGATGCGCAACGTAATCTGGCCCTGGGAGCCACGCGTCCCCGTATAGAACACGGTTCCCGCGCCCTGCCCCCTCCGGTAAGTCTCGCGCGCCCGCAGCTGACCATCTTGGCTGGTAATCTCGAGCTCCATGCGACCAACAGGATTGGGGCCATTACAAAAGTAACGCCCCTCCCAACGCCCAACAAAATCATCAGCCCAAGCGGGTTGGATGAATACAATCGCACCGACAGCCATAAAAAAAATACGTAGCATCAGCGCGCCCCCGCTAAGCCTCAAGCGAGGAGCCGACACGCAAGCAAGTGCTGCTCGGTGTAGTCCGCACGCTGATTTTGTGCGGAGCATGCATCAATGCTGCTATAAGTACAACAAACGAAAAGAAAGAACCGCGCCTCCGATCAGTGAGAAGCTGGCCCGGTTCGGAGACGCGGCGGCCATTGCAGCCAGCTGATCGAGATCGGCGGCACACACCCCGGCGTCGGCGTGCTTGCGTTCCAGATGTGCCAGATCGGCGACGGTGGGTTTGGGGCTTTGATTTCTCACTCGCTGGACTGAGCACCGGCGCTCATCCGTTCGCGGCCGTTCTCGTGTGCTAGGACCCGGAAACGACTGCAACTATGTGATCGAAGCCGTTCGCATGCGGCGGCGCTGTCGGTCATGCATGCGGAACGGATCAAAGCCAATCCATGCTGGGATGCGTCGGTCACTTGGCTGCACGATGGTCATCGTCAAAATCTTTCAGACGGCGGGACACTGTCGCGACCATATCGGACGCGGTACCGACACGATCACAGCGGTGAAATCTCCGCGTTTCGCCACGCTGAGACCCCGACACGGCCACATGATGCTAGCGTTTGGACACTGTCGCGACCATGTCGGACGCAGTACCGACGCTGTCCCAGCGCTCACTCCGCGACAGAAAACCGTTTGCGCCGCCTGTGAAACAGCGAGCAGAGATCCTCGGCTTCACCACGCTGAGATCCAGCCGTGGCGCGATGATTCTGCCATTTGGACAGTGTCGCGACGGTGCCCAATAGTATGGGATCATAGTCGCGACAGTGGCCGAACACGGTGGCCTGTTAGGCGGCGCCATGTTGCGACACTGCCGGCTGTAGCATCGACGGCGTCACAGCAGTGCTCGATGCTGCGGCCAGAAACTGTTCAAGCTACCTAAAGGGATACGCGCAGGATTTCGGCGGTCGTCACGCTGCGCTCAATCCACGGGTCATGAGGCTTTCCGTGTGGACACTGTCGCGACAGTGTCGGACGCTGCACCGACACCGTCACAGCAGTGCTTAATCCCCGGACGGGATACCGTTTGTGCCGCCTATCGGAAAACGACGTAGAATTTCCGGTATCACTGCGCTGAGAGGCAGCCTCGGCGCGATAACGCGGACGTTTGGACACAGTCGCGACAATGTTCAATCTTGTGGGATTATGGTCGCGACAATGTCGCTGACCATAAGTCAGACCCGACCCAAGTAAAGCTTCGGGCAATCCAGGCGTGGGGGTCGCTTCGCCTCCGGCGCTAATATCATGCGCACGCGCGCCTTGACGGTTTCCCAGTGAAGCGAGCCAAAGAAACGTCCAGGATCTGCGTCACAAGCTCATAATTGTTGCAGGACGTGTGGGTGAACGCTCCCGTCCGTTGCAATCACCCAGAGCCCAGACTGAGTTTTGATACTCTGCCGGCTGCAGCAGCGACAACACCGCGTTGTCGTCGGCTCTTGCGTCTCCAACGCGCTAACCGCAGCGATCGGTCATCGCCGATGAGATGTCGAAAAACGCCTTCACGGGCCAGCGGCGCAGCTCGGTCTTGAGACAGGCGAGGTAGTCGGTGCTTTCGATGTCCGACTTGAGCA
>JAEYYQ010000361.1 GCA_023428365.1 Pseudomonadota bacterium
GATGCAGCGGCTCCAGGCCGATTGTGACGTTGGCCTTCCTCGCATACGGGATCAGTTCGGCAAGCCGATCGACAACGCGCGCGCGGGTCGCCTTGATATCCTTATCTCGCGGATCGACACCACCGGCTACGAACACGAGGCAGGTGGCGTTGAGTTCCGCCGTCTCGTCGATGGCGCTGCGCGCCTCGTCCAGCGCCGCCCGTGCCTCGCCACCGTCGGGGCTCGTCAGCAAGCCACCGGAGCATAGTCCCGTCACGGCCAAGCCAGAATTGCGCACCAGCTTGCATCCCTTGGCAACGCCACATTCCTTCAGCTTGTCGCGCCAGACGCTGATCGCGGAGATATTGTGTCGCTTCAGTCCTTCAACGGCCTGTTCCAGAGACCATTGTTCCAGCACGGTCACCTGATTGAAGGATAAAAGTTTCTCGTCGAGCATATCTCTTCCTCACGGGCGTTGAGCCCTACACGCTACACATCAATAGGTGGCACGCCCGCCAGTGACGTCAAACACGAAGCCGGTCGTGAAACTGCAATCGGGGCTGGCGATGAATGCTGCTGTCGCGGCGACCTCTTCCGGCTTTACCAGTCGCCCCATCGGGATCTTGGCGCTCATTGCCTTGATATGCTCCTGGGTCATGCCGCGCAGCAGGTCCGTCTCCGTCATGGCCGGCGCGATGCAGTTAACCGTCACGCCAACGTCGCTCAGTTCCTTGGCGAGCGCTTTGGAGAAGCCGATCACACCGGCCTTGGCCGCCGAATATGCGGAGATGTTCGGCACGCCTTCCTTACCCGCAATCGACGCTACCGTGATGATGCGCCCATAGCGGCGCTCGCGCATATGCCGTGCCGCAACCCGCGAACCATAGAACACCGCGGTCATGTCGATGGCGATGACCCGATCCCAGTCCTCCAGCGGATAGTCCCAGGTCGGCAAGATAGGTCCGTTGATCCCGGCATTGTTCACCAGGATATCGACCTGACCGAAAGTTTCGACGGCCTTGTTAAACGCGCGCTCGACGTCCGGGTAGCTCGCCACATCAACGACTTCGGCCGCAGCAGGCGCAAATGCCGATCCACCTTGAACCGGCGCGATATCGCGATCCCACACCACCACCTTGGCGCCATCGCGATCGAGCCTCTCCGCAATCGACCGGCCAATGCCGCGCGCACCACCGGTCACGATGGCCACCTGGCCTTCGAGTGTCCTCCCCATCCGCGATCCGCCTTCCTTGGGTTATCGTTGTTCATTAGGACTGTATGGGAGCGCCAGGAGGAGCCACAGACGGCCCACTCGGAGGCTTCATGCAGTCATTGGTCTAGGGAGATCATTCAAGATGAGCGAGTTCTACGTCAAGGTCGGCGATACGGCCAGCTTCTCGAAAACGGTTGGCGAGACCGACGTTTACCTGTTTGCGGGCATCACCGGCGATCTGTCGCCGAACCACGTCAACAAGGCCTACATGGAGAAATCCAAGTACAAGCGTCTCCAGGCTCACGGGGCGCTGATGGTCGGGTACATGTCGACGGCCTCGACCATGGCCATCGCCCACACCCGAACGGATGCCGAGGAGACGCCGGTCTCGCTCGGATACGATCGCGTGCGGTTCCTGGCGCCCGTCTATTTCGGCGATACCATCACCGTGGAGTACAAGTTCGCCGAGATCGACACGGAACGGCGGCGCTCTACGGCCCAAATCTCCATCACGAACCAGGATGGTGTGCTGTGCACGGTCGGCCAGCACATCCTGAAGTGGGTGAAGAACGAAGACTAAACGCCTGCAGGAAGCCAAACACGGCAACGGCGGAGTCCGTGAGGCTCCGCCGCCATTTTCGTTGGTCAGATGATCTGTGGGCTTTGCAGGCTTCGCGTACCACCAATGCGGTACGCGATCCTCTCGTCACCACCAAGGCGCGCCGTAGTACCCACCATAGCTGCGCTGCGCGTAGTATCCGCGCTGCTGGTAGTAGCGGCGGCGCTCGGCCTCTTGCTGCATCTGGCGACGATTGTTATTGCGAGCCACCGGCGTCGCAGGCGTCGTGCCCCGGACGACGATCTGGGTGGACTGCATCCCGTGCTTGCCGACGAGATTATAGAATGTCTTGGCGTTTGACGTCGTCAGACGGACGCAACCGTGCGACGCGGGGCGGCCAAGCATCCCCACTGCGTTGGTACCATGGGTGGCGATACCGCGATTGAAGAACACCGAATACGGCATCGGAGCATCATCGTACTGCTTCGAATACCACATGCGCGCTTTCCACTGCGGCTTGAACGAACCTCTCGGCGTCAGATATCCGCTCCGCCCTGAAGAGATCGCCCAGGAGTGAATGACCTTACCGCCGGTTGTGACGGTCATGCGCTGGTTCGACAAATTGATGTCGACGTGGAGCGTGATCGGCGGCGGCTCAGGTTTGGCCTCGACCTCGGCCGGCACGGCTGCGGGATCCGTGGCTTCACCAGTCTGATCGGTGGTCGCGGCATCCGGAAGAACCGGCGCAGGCGCATCAGCTTTCGGTTCGCTTGGCGTAACAGAAGCCGGTTTAACGTCACCCGCCTTACCCGGTGCCGATGTTGACATCGTCGGCATCGACGCGGTCTGGAGAACGACCGGCGACGGTGCGGCCGGCGAAGTTGCAAGTGCGGGTGATGCCGCCAGGGCGACACTTGCCAACACCATCCACCCAAAACGATGCAACCTCATCTCGTCACTCCACGCTTGGATCTACGCTACGCCACATAGACCGATTTCGGTTACGAACGTCCCAACAGTCTTGGGAAAATTGTCTGCCCGCTTACTATTCCGCGCGACCACCAGAGACTGACGACAGGGCCACGTTCGTCTGAGCATCTCATGTTGCCCTTTGAGTTCCGCAACGCAAGAAACTGGAAAGAGATCCATCCTGCGGCGGCGCAATTTATAAGTTTGTGTGAATATCCCGCCACACCCTTAAAATAAGCCGTTATCGGATAATTTTCATCCTACCACAGTAGGAGTAGTCAGTGGATCCGTCGCTTGGTTGTTTGCCCCATAAACGGCTGCTGATTGACAATGGATCAAGCATGCGCAGAACTCGGCGGGTGACATGACGACCGCGAAGGGAGCCTGCAGTGTCGACGGCCAAGCGCAATCTAAGTCTCGAAACCGCGGTCAGCGACGTCGAAGCCCGCTACATCAGCGCAAATCCTGAGAGCAAAGCCCGGTTCGAGGCGGCCCGGAACAACATGCCGGGCGGTAACACCCGGACAATCCTGCACTACGACCCCTATCCTGTCGCAATTGTGAAGGGTGAAGGCGCCAGGCTGACAGACCTCGACGGGCACAGTTACGTTGATTTCCTTGGCGAATACACCGCTGGCCTCTACGGCCACTCCGAACCGACAATCCTCGAAGCCATCCGTGAGGCGATGTCCGGCGGGCTCGTTCTCGGCGGTCCTAACCGCTATGAGGCCCGCCTTGCCGAGCTTGTGTGCGCACGATTCCCGGCCATCGATCTCGTCCGGTTCTGCAATTCGGGCAGCGAAGCCAACCTGATGTGCCTCAATCTGGCGCGCGCTGTCACCGGACGCGACACCATTCTGGTGTTCAATGGCGGGTATCATGGCGGCTTCCTGACCTTCACCGCCCTGCCCAATCGGATGAACGTGCCCTACCGCTACGTGTACGGTGATTACAATGATGTGGACGGCACGCAACGTCTCATTAACGAACATGCAAATGAGCTGGCCGCCGTCATCCTTGAACCGATGATGGGCGCAGGCGGCTGCATCCCCGCAGATCGCGAATTCCTGCAAATGCTACGCGATGAGACTGCGCATCACGGCATCGTGCTCGTATTTGATGAAGTGATGACTTCGCGTCTTGCGCCAAGCGGGCTGCACGGCGCGCTCGGCATCACGCCGGACCTTGTCTCACTGGGGAAATATCTCGGCGGCGGCGTCACCTTCGGCGCGTTCGGCGGCAGCCGCGAGCTGATGGGCAGGCTGGATCCGACGCGCAAAGACGGCCTCGGGCATTCCGGCACTTATAACAACAACGTTCTAACGATGTCGGCCGGCATCGCAGGCCTGGAGAAGGTATTCACGCCCGCGCGCGCGGAGCAACTCAACGCCAGCGGCGACAAGCTCCGTGACAGACTGAACGCCGCCATCGCATCACGCGGCGTCCCAATGCAGGTGACAGGTCGCGGCTCCATGCTGTGCGTCCACCCGCAGAGCAAACAGATCAAGCGCCCGGCCGATCAGGCGAGTTCATCGCAGGAGGTGCGCAAGCTGCTCCACCTCGATCTCAATCTGCGCGGCTTCTATCTGGCACGCCGCGGGTTCATGAGTCTTTCGCTGCCGCTGACACAACAAGATCATGACGACCTCGTCGCGGCATTCGAGAGCTTCCTGGACGACTATTCGGGCGTGCTCTCTCAGCTTGGATGACCCGGCAGACTGCGTCTGCGCCGCAACACCAGTTCGCGGTGGAAGGTGTAGAGACCGGCACTGATGACGACTGTGATGCCAAGAATGGTCAGCGCATCCGGCAACGTTCCCCAGATGACGTAGCCCGCGATCATCGCCCAGATGACGATCGAGAACCGGAACGGGACGACGGCTGACAGATCGCCCATCCGCACCGATGAAATGATGCAGACGTGGCCAACGAGCGAAAAGGCGGCCGATCCGAGAACCTTCAGCAGAATAATCGGCTCCGGCCAGAACCACGTCTCGAACGGCAACAGCGTCAGACTGCCCAGCGTGACGACGCCCGTTGACGTCAGCAGGATCAGCACGGTTGGCACGCCGCTATCGATCCGCTTGGTGGCAACGTCACGCATCGTGGCAAAGAAGACGCCGACCAACGCGAGGATGCTCCACCAGGTAAACCCGCTGGTGCCCGGCTGAATGATCAGCAGAACACCCAGAAATCCGATGCCCGTCGCTGTCCAGCGCCGCCAGCCGACGCGTTCCGCAAGAAACACTGCGGAAGCGGCGGTCACCAGCAATGGATTGGTCTGATTGATCGCCACCAGATCGGCGAATGGCATCCGCGCCAATGCCCCTTGGAACGCCAACGCGCCGCCCACGTCACCAATCGCGCGTATCAGCATGGGCGGAGCGACCAGCCGCCACAGATATTTCAGTGCACCGGTCATCACGGCAAAGGTGAGCGCAGCGGAGAACATCAGAACACCGCGCATGAACACCAGTTCGCCGGTTGGAACGGTTTCGGCGGCAAGCTTCATCAAGGTGTCGCCGCAGGCAAACGTCGCCATCGCCACCAGCATCGTGACGATGCCACGCGTATTGTTGGATTGCTCGCCCGCACCCGCTTCCAGAGAAGCGACACGACCGTCGCTCTCCCCAGACTTGCCGTCACCACTCATCGCCCTGCCTTGGTCCCGGCTGTTGCCGGGCACTCCTCGCCTGTTATCAGCCGGCGTTTTCGCCGTACCTATCTGTCTCGCGCTTGGATCGGTTTAGCCTGTTCCGGTACGGTCGTCCGTCTCGTCATCGCTCTCTGACACTTCAAACAGACCGAACTGGGGCACGGATGCACGCGCCGGTCCGCTCATGCCGAGATGACGATAAGCCTTGAGCGTCACGATGCGCCCGCGCGGCGTGCGGCCGATGAAGCCCTGCTGCAGCAGATAGGGCTCGACGATCTCTTCGAGCGCATCGCGAGGCTCCGACAGCGCCGCGGCAATCGTCTCGATCCCGACCGGACCTCCGTCGTAGTTGACCGCGATGCAATTCAGATAGCGGTGATCGAGCGCGTCCAACCCCGCCATATCCACTTCCAGCGCCCGCAACGCTGTGTCTGCGACACCGGCATCAATGATGTCAGCCTCCGCGACCGCCGCGAAATCGCGCACCCGTCGCAGCAGCCGCCCAGCGATGCGCGGCGTCCCGCGCGCGCGCCGTGCAATCTCACGCGCACCATCCTCACTGATCCCAGCGCCCAGCACCCGCGCGCCACGGCTGACAACGCGTTCAAGTTCCTCAGTCGTATAGAAGTTGAGGCGGATGGGAATGCCGAACCGGTCGCGGAGCGGAGTCGTCAGCAAACCCGCACGGGTCGTCGCGCCGACCAGGGTGAATTTGGCCAAGTCGATACGCACCGAGCGCGCCGCCGGCCCCTCGCCGATGATCAGGTCGAGCTGGAAATCCTCCATCGCCGGATAGAGGATCTCCTCCACAGCCGGATTGAGACGATGAATCTCGTCGATGAACAGGACATCGCGCTCTTCCAGGTTGGTGAGAAGAGCCGCAAGATCACCCGCCTTGGAGATCACCGGCCCTGACGTCGCGCGAAAACCGACGCCAAGTTCCTTGGCCATGATCTGCGCCAGCGTCGTCTTGCCCAGACCGGGTGGGCCCGCGAACAGCACGTGATCGAGTGCATCGCCACGCGTCTTGGCCGCCTGGATGAAAACCTTGAGGTTGGCCCGCGCCTGCTCTTGGCCGACGAACTCCTCCAGCGATTGCGGGCGGATCGACGCTTCGTAGGCGTCCGACTCGCGTTTCGCGGTGGTGACGAGGCGATCAGTCATCCGTCATTCCGGCGTGTTTCAGATTCGTTCTCATCTTGTAGCACGATTTGCCACCGTACCAGTCCGCACCGGAAGCGTTACTCTGGCAAGATGCGGACAACGCGCAACAGCCATCTGCATATCAAGGCCGACACAATGCTGACGGCGATCAGCGTCAGCGGAAAGCCTTCGCCGCCGAAATCACCCGACAGCACAGCACGAAAATCCAACAGCGCGCCGGGGTTGCTCACCCTCATCGCCCAAATCAGCGCCGCCACAAGAGCTACCAGGGCTGCTTCGCCGTAGCCAAACGTACCGCGGAAAAACACGCGGAATCCCAGCCAGATCGCTGACAGGCCCGCCTGAACTCCACCCAGAAAATGCGAGAAGGTGACCATCAGAATGGAGACGCTCAGATAGGACCAAAGCTCGTTCTGGACGCTCTCGGGGCTGAAATCCGCGACGGTGTGCTGACCGGCCATGAAGAACAATGGCACGACCAAAAGGATCGCCCCGATCGGCGGGCCGGCGACGACGATAAAAATGGCAGTCAGAAAGCCACGCAACGGCCACCGGGTTCGCACCGGCGCCGGGCGGCTGATATCGGTTTGCTCTGTCATGGCTGGATGATCTTTCCGGCAATCAGAATTTGACGGACCGCAACGGAGATCAAGCCCGCGATGAAGGCGGCGTAGGCAATCGCCCCACTCAGCGGTAGCGGTGACAGGATATAAGCGATGCCAAAGGCGGCAACCCCGGCAATTCCGGCTTCCGGAATGCCAAATCTGCCCTTGGTCCACACCAACGGCAGCAGCATCAGCGCGGTGAAGGCAGCGGGGATGGCGGACCAGAGATAGATGGAGATGCCGAACTCGCCGGGATTGGGCACGTTTGGCATGCGGGCGATGTCGCCCAAGGCGATCGCCACGGCCGCCGCCACGAGTCCGGCAATGAATGGCCCCGCCAGCGTATAGAAGAGAAACGTCCAGAACAGGCGGCTTGGATTACGCGTTTCGGCTGGCTGTGATTGATCGCGCATACTCAGCGTGCCAGTTCTTTGAGGCCGCGCCTGATCAGCTTGGCCGTATCTGCACCATCTCCGAGCTCGGCCATCGCGGCCGCAATCGCTGCAGCCGCCTGCTGTGGCTGATAG
>JAEYYQ010000432.1 GCA_023428365.1 Pseudomonadota bacterium
AAGTAACTGCGCGCTGTCCCGCTGTACACTTCCGGTGTGCAGCGGGATGACCGGTCAGTTGGCGATCCGCTGCCAGTCGCCGCTATCGATCTTATTGATGGCAATGACGGCCTGCGTACGACTATCCACTCCGAGCTTCTGGAGGATCGCCGAGACATGCGCCTTGATCGTGGCTTCCGAGACGTTCAGCCGGAACGCGATCTGCTTGTTGAGAAGCCCCTCTCCCAGCATCATAAGGACGCGAACCTGTTGCGGCGTGAGTGTCGACAGCCGTGCCATCAACTCGCTGGCGTCCTTGCCCTGCGCAGCAAGGTCGACATCGGGCGGCACCCAGATCTCGCCGTCGAGAACCCGGCGCACCGCGGCGCGGATCACCTCGACCGGCTGTGACTTGGGCACAAACCCGGAAGCGCCGAAGCCAATCGCCCCTCGGATCGTATCCTGATCTTCGCTGGCCGATACGATCATCACCGGAATTTCCGGATACTGAGCCCTCAGGAAAAGCAGCCCCGACAGTCCCTGTACGCCCGGCATGGACAGATCCAGCAGGATCAAATCAATCGCGCTGTTTTCCGCCAGTTTGGCGTTGAGTTCGGCCAGCGAACCGGTCTCCACAACCTCCGCGGCATCTAACGACGCCTCAAGGGCCTGATGAAGGGCCCTTCGGAACAAGGGATGATCATCAACAATCATGATTCTGGTGGCAGCCATATGCCTGTCCTCACATAGGGATCGGCGGTATATCTGACCCGCCGGCGCGAAGGGCGCCTGCTCGAGTGGTCGCCACGAAATCGTTCTGTTCGCGATTTAAGCAAGCTGACGAATGCAAACGCAAGGGTATCCTTGACATTTGATGGAATAGAACTTTTTCGCCCTACCTCCAAAGACTTATGAGAACTGAAACATTCGGCTGCCGACTTTGGCGAAGCCAAGTTGTACAGGATTGAGCTGGATGCTCACGCCTGAATCGTCGATGTTAGGTATATAAGGGGGACCGTATCAATGATCGAGCGTCGCGAACGCAAGCCATACTGGCGGCATACCAAGTGGCAAATGCTTGCCAGCCTCTTGCCGTATCTGCTCGCCGTCATCGTCTTGCCGCTCTACGCGGACAGGTTGAATTCCAACAGGTTTCTCAGCTTCCCCCTTGGCTACTTTCTGGTCGGCCATGGGCTGATCCTGATCGCTGTCGTGACGGTTGCATCGTTCGTCAACCGACAGGACGCCATCGACCACTGGCACGGCAGCAACGAGCAGGTCTGAAACGTCCGCCGCCACCTGCCAATTCTGCCAGCAAAGCCGTCCCGAGCCCCGCCATGCCCCTTTCACGCACACGTATCGTCAATCCAAGGCTCGGAACCTACTTCAGCATCTTTGCGAGCGGGTTTGCCGCGCTTGTCCTGGTTCTGCTGATTCTTGAGCAGCTCGGCGCATCCGACAACCTGATCCGCAATACGATGCTGCTCGGCCCGCTCGTGCTCTATACGGCAGTCGGACTATCGGCCTCGACGCACGACCCCTTCGACTTTTTCGCTAGCGGCCGCCGCGTGCCGCCGGTGTTCAACGGATTGGTGGTCGCAGTGACAGCCGTCGGCGCCACCGGTGTCGTTGCTGGAACCGGGCTGTTCTTCCTCAACGGCTTCGACGCTTGGTGCATCGTCATCGGCCTTACCGGCGGCCTCGTCGTGATGTCGGTCCTTGTCGCCCCATTCCTGCGTAAATTCGGGGCATTCACTGTGCCGAGCTACCTTGGCAGGCGGTTTGAAAGCCGCACTGTCCGCGTCGCCGCGGCCGCCATGATCTCCGTGCCGATGCTGCTGGTCATCGCGGCAGAGTTTCGCATGGGCATCTTCGCGGGCGCTTGGCTCTCCAGTCAGTCTGAAGGAATGGTCGCCTTAATTCTGATCCTGGCCATCACCGGCGCCACCATTGGTGGTGGCATGCGGTCAGCGAGTTGGGCGAACACATCGCAAAGTATCGCAATGCTGATGGCGCTGACTGTGCCGGTCGGCATGGTCGCAACGGCTATTACCAATCTGCCGTTCGCGCCGCTCAGTCATGGACCGGTCATGCGGGTGCTCGATCGTCTCGAGCGTCAACAAGGCCTGCCAATCCCGGAACTGTCGCCATTTGCATTCAATCTTGCGGGATCAGACCTCGAACCCATCGTACATCGGTTCTCTGAGCCATTCGGCAGCGTCGGATCGATGAGCTTCATCATCGCTAGCCTGACACTCATGGCGGGCATCGCGGTTGCGCCGTGGCTGCTGCCGCGGGCAGGCACGACGCCCAGCGTCTACGCGACCCGCAAGTCGCTGGGTTGGGGCGTCTTCATCCTCGGCATGATCATGCTGATCGTGTCTTCGGTCGCCGTGTTCATGCGCGACATTGTCATGGACACACTCGTCGGCCTCAACGCATCTCAGCTTCCGTCGTGGTTTCGCGCGCTCGAAGCGGCGGGCCTGGCCAGCGTCCAGGGACAAATCCCCCGGCTTCCGTTGAGCAGTTTCAGCATCAGTCGGGACGCAGTGCTGTTCGCGTTGCCGATTGCGTCCGGATATCCGGTAGTCGTCGTCTACCTGGCGTTGGCGGGCGCAGTTGCCGTCGCTGTCGCAGCTGCCAGCATGTCATCTCTCGCGCTTGGCACCGTTCTATCGGAAGACGTCGTCAACGGATTGAAATGGGAACCTGCGCCCGACCGGCTACGGCTCATCGCGGCGCGGGGCTCCATCGTGATCGCAGCGGTCATCGGCTGCTGGCTCGCACTGATCGCTCCGGCCGACCCGCTTCAACTCCTGTTGTGGGCCATCGCCCTATCGGGCTCGACGCTGTTCCCGATCATCACCCTGTCGATCTGGTCGAAACGCATTAACGCCTTCGGCGCCCTTGTTGGCATGAGCACCGGCTTCACCGTCGCCGTGCTTGCGATTGTCGCCGGCGAGGCCTCCTGGCTGGGCCTGCACAGCACGCTCGCGGGCGCGTTCGGGATTCCAGCCGGGTTCATTGCCACGATTGTCGCCAGCCTGATGGCTCCTTCGCCGTCGCGGCATGCGCTGGAGATCCTTCGGGA
>JAEYYQ010000451.1 GCA_023428365.1 Pseudomonadota bacterium
GCCACCTCTGCTTCCGCGCCAGTTCGGACGAGATCGATGCCTGGAAGGCGCGCCTTGCCGAGCACGGGGTGGCCATCGAATCCGAGTTCATCTGGCCCGAGGGTGGCCGCTCGATTTATTTCCGCGACCCGGCAGGCAACTGCCTGGAGTTCGCGGAGCCGCGCATTTGGGGTTTAGAGTGATGGCGTCATTAACACGGGGCACACGGCTGGTCGTCGCCAGCCATAATCCCGGCAAGCTGCGCGAAATCGCCGATCTGGTCGGACCATACGGACTGGCGGCGGTGTCGGCCGGAGAGCTGGGGCTGCCTGAACCAGACGAAACCGAAACCACCTTTGGCGGGAACGCGCGTCTCAAGGCGGTCGCAGCCGCGACGGCATCCGGATTACCCGCGCTGTCGGACGATTCCGGGCTCGAAGTCGAGATACTGGGCGGAGAACCGGGGATTTACTCGGCGCGCTGGGCGGGCCCGAGCAAGGATTTCGCTGTCGCCATGCGCAAGGTGGCCGATGCGGTCGAAAGCAAGGGCGGCTGGACAAATCCCGGTCCGATCGCCAATTTCACCTGTGCGTTGTGCCTCGCATGGCCCGATGGCGAGGCGCAGATCTTTGAAGGCAAGGTCTTCGGCCGGCTGGTCTGGCCGCCGCGTGGCGCGAAGGGGTTCGGCTATGACCCCATGTTTCTGCCCGATGGCGAAAGCCTGACCTTTGGCGAAATGGACCCGGCAAGTAAGCATGCGATCAGTCACCGCGCCCGCGCCTTTGCCCTCTTCGTGGATGCCTGCCTCGGCGGACGGCAATCCTGACGCGGCCGGCTTCGGCGTCTACCTGCACTGGCCGTTCTGCGCTTCGAAGTGCCCGTACTGCGATTTCAACAGCCATGTGCGCTTTGGCGATGTCGATCAGGCCCGCTATCTGGCCGCTTTCCGGCGCGAATTGAACTATGTCCGCCAATGGGTCGGGCCGCGAACGGTCAGCAGCATCTTCATCGGCGGCGGTACACCGTCGCTGATGCAGCCTCACACGGTCGGCGGATTGCTCGATGAAATCGGCCGCCTTTGGGAGATCGCGCCGGATGCCGAGATCACGCTAGAGGCTAATCCCTCCAGCGTCGAGGCGGAGCGGTTTCGCGGCTATCGGAGCGCTGGTGTCAATCGTGTGTCGCTGGGTATTCAGGCGCTCAACGATCCGGATCTCAAGCGGCTCGGGCGATTGCATTCAGTAGCCGAGGCGCGCGCCGCCATCGATGTCGCCAGCAGCACCTTCGACCGGACATCGTTCGACCTGATTTACGCCCGTCCCGGCCAATCCGCCGAAGCTTGGCGTGCCGAGCTGACGGAAGCGCTCTCGCTGGTGCGCGGGCACTTATCGCTCTATCAGCTCACCATCGAGGAAGGCACACCGTTCGCCGCGCTGCATGCCCTCGGGAAGCTTGTGGTCCCAGATGGCGATGATGCGAGCATCCTCTACGATCTCACGAATGAGCTGACGGCGGCGCACGGCCTGCCCGCCTACGAGGTTTCCAACCACGCGGCTCCTGGCGATGAAAGCCGACACAACCTGCTGTACTGGCGCTACGGTGAATATGCAGGCGTCGGCCCAGGCGCGCATGGCCGTCTGATCGCGGGAGGCGAGCGTCTTGCGACCTCCAGCGAACGGGCGCCGGAGCAATGGCTGGCCAATGTCGAGCGCGACGAGCACGGTTTCGTCGCCATGACGCCGTTGACGCGCGAGGAGCAGGCCGACGAGGCGCTGCTGATGGGGCTCCGACTCGAAGAGGGTCTCGATTTGCGGCGACTGGCGCAGATCGGCGGCGTGGTGCCGGATGCGCAATCGATCACCGAGCTGGCGGAAGCCGGTCAACTCATCGTTGGCGATGACGGACGGCGGATCAAAGCCACACCGTCCGGCCGGATGGTGCTCAACGCGCTCGTCTTGCGGCTTTCTTCGCATTTTGTGCCGGCAAGCGCGGAGCTTTCGGCAGTGTCTGATCGAGCTGGCTGACTTCGTCTCGGAGCCAAGCCCGGAAAGCTGCGACGGTCGGGCGGTTTTCGGTACCGATTGGGCAGACGAAGTGAAATGCCCGGTTTGAGTGCAGAACCAGATCGAACGGCGCAACCAATCGTCCCGTTCTCAGATCGTCGAGCGCGAGCAGTTTGTGCCCAAGCAGAACGCCCGCACCCTCGACTGTGGCGTCGTGGGCGTGATCGGCGCTGTTGAAGCGCAACCCGCGGTTGACGTTGATGCCCGTAACACCAGCCGCTTCGAACCAATCGGACCAGGTTGGAAGCTCGGCGCGGCCGACAAGGGATTCGTCATGAATCAGCGTGAAGTTGCGCAAATCTTCAGGTCGCCTGAGGCCGCCCGCTTGAGTCAGCAGGCGTGGGCTGCAAAGCGGGAGCATATCCAGGTCGGCCAGCCGCTCGACCACCAGTCCGGGCGGGTTCTGGCCGACGGCCATGTTGCGGACGGCGACATCGACACCATCGCGCGTGAAATCGGCGAGCGTAATGGTCGATGAGATCCGGGCGTCGATGTCGGGGTTCGCGCCGAGAAAACGGTAAAGCCGGGGAGCAAGCCACTTGGCGGTGAAGCCGGGCGGCGCACTGATCACCAGCACGGTATCGTTGCGGGCGCGCTCCACGCTGTCGACGGCCTGCCGGATCTGCAGGAAGGCCGCGCTGAGCCCGGGATAGAGCAACTCGCCAGCTTCGGTCAGAGCAATCGACCGCGTCCGCCGGTGAAAGAGCTTCAGCCCAAGGAACTCCTCCAGCCCCTTGATCTGATGGCTGAGTGCCGCCGGCGTGACGTTGAGTTCGCCTGCTGCCCGGGTCAGGCTCAAATGCCGGGCGGAGGCCTCAAATGCACGAAGCGCATTCAACGGTGGTAGCGCTTTATGCATGAGAATATCTAATCAATCCGCTGAGAGATCGTCGTTTGTAGCTTCTCATATATCGGAATATCAAGTGTCCATAATAAGAGTTGAGATGAGGAGCCCTAAAATGTCTTACCGCCTGATCGAGCCAGGTGAACGACTGAGCTCCGAGCAATTCCGCAAGCTGGCGAACAAAGCACGTCAGGAGCGGGCCGAAGCGGTCGCCGAGCTGTTCGGCTTTGGTTTCACGGCGCTAGCCAAGGTTGTCGGTCTGCGCCGTGATGATGAGAAGACGCCGTCGTCCGATGCAGTTGCAGGCGGACGCGCCTGAGATCGTCGCACGACGGTTCTGGTGCTTGATGGCATGAGCGTGGACGGCGGATCGGGCACACCGGTTCGCCGTTTACGTTGTTTGTGACACTTCCGCACGCCGACGCCGAACAACCAAGCAGCCGATAGACAGAACAAGTCCGCCGTCCTATGGACGCGGGCATGATCCAGCGACTCTATGATTGGATGATGCGGATGGCGGCGCATAAGCGCGCGCCGCAGATGCTGTTCTGGGTCTCGTTCGCCGAGAGCTCGTTTTTCCCGATTCCGCCCGACGTCATGCTGGTGCCAATGGTATTGGCCAACCGGCTGAAAGCCTGGGCCTATGCGACCATCGCGACGGCTGGTTCGGTCATCGGCGGCGTCGCCGGCTATGCGATCGGCTATTTCCTGCTCGAATACATCGGGCAGCATGTTCTCCGATTCTACGGATATGCCGACCGGTTTCAGGAATTCGCTAACCTCTTCAACGAATGGGGCGTGTGGATTCTGCTGATCAAAGGCATGACTCCGTTCCCCTACAAGGTTCTGACCATCCTGGCTGGCGCTACCCATATGAACCTGCTGGCGTTTATCGTGGCCAGTATTGTGGCACGCGCCATGCGGTTCTATCTCGTGGCAGGGCTGCTGTACTGGTTCGGGCCGCCTATCCGCGAGTTCATCGAGACCCGCCTCAAGTTGGTTACGACCGTATTCGTGATCCTCCTGGTCGGTGGATTTGTCGCCATCAAGTATGTGGTTTGAGATGGTCAGTTCGAGCGTCGTCGCGTCCGAGAAAAGCCCCGCCTATCGCTGGGGCGCAGCCGTTCTGATCATGGCTGTGGCGGTGATCGTCACTGCGCTGGGTTTCGAGTACATCGGCGGCTATCGGCCTTGCCCGCTCTGTCTTCAGCAGCGTTACGCCTACTATTTCGCAATTCCTATCCTGTTTTTGGCCCTGGTATTGATCGCCGCTGATCAGCCTCGCTTTGCAGCGGCGTTGTTCGGGATCGTAGCCGTTGCGTTTCTCATCAATGCGGGTCTGGGCGCCTATCATGCGGGCGTGGAATGGAAATTCTGGGAAGGTCCGCAAACCTGCTCCGCTGGGCTAACACCGCTCGGGGGTACCGGTGGTGCGGGTGGACTGCTGAAACAGCTCCAAACCGAGACTTTCATCCGCTGCGATGAGGCTGCGTGGCGCTTTGCTGGCCTCTCGTTTGCAGGATGGAATGCAGTTCTGTCTCTGCTGCTCTCGCTGTGCGCCGCCCAGGCGACCATAGCCAGCCGCTCGCGCCACTGAAATCAGCGCTCCGTTCTGCGGCACGCCCGGTAAAGGGCGTTTTCCAAGCTGAACGAACTATCAGTGAAAAACCTTGTGTTGGCCTAAGTCGTGTCACTATCCGGTCACACGACAAGGTTTAATTTGGCTTGTTCGCGGAACACAGTGCGAACAAAACGAGTAAAAGAGTGAGGAGCGTACTCGTGTCAAGCGTCCCGCGTAGCGTGAGCTCT
>JAEYYQ010000465.1 GCA_023428365.1 Pseudomonadota bacterium
TCTGTCATGGCGAGGGGTGTGTACCACGCCGAGAACAAACAGAGAATAACCCGGTGGGCTTTTACACGGCTTTCCGACGAAGGCAGCGTTGTGCGCTGCCCGCCACCAGAGCGTTAGAGAACCAGCCCCGAGGACTCATAGGCCTTCTGCGCTTCCGGCGTGGCCATCGCTTTGATCAGCCGCGCGGCTGCCTCGGCCTGTCCACTATCCGTCGTAATGGCGGCAATGAACGGCGTGGCGCTCTGCACCTCCGGCGGGAAGGGGCCGACGACCTCGATGCCGTCAACGACAATCAGCTCGCTGATCTGTTGGACGGCAAGGTCGGCCTTGCCGTTGACGAGCTGTTCGGCGGTGAAGCCTGCCGGAATCACAGTCGCCTTGGCGCGCACTTGATCGGCAACGCCGAAGCGCTCGATCAGCTTCTCCAGATAGATGCCGCTGGCGCCGGCGCGCGAGTAGGCGACCGATCTGGCGTCAACGAGCGCCTTGCTGAACTTCTCGGTGGTGGAGATGTCGGGCTTCGGGTCTCCGCGGCGGACCGCCAGTCCAAGCACGGCCTGCGCGAGCGGAGTCGCGCTGGAGGCAATGATTGCGTTCTTCTGCTTCAGTTCGTCGATGGCCTTGTCGGTCAGGATGACGATGTCCGTCTTCACGCCCTTGGCGAGTTCCTGCATGACGACCGTTGTCGGGTCCCAGCGGACCTCAACCTTGATTCCGGTCTCCTTTTCGAACGCCGGCAGCACGACGTTTTCCAGAGCCCCACGCAGCGCGAGGCCGCTCATCATCGTGATCTTTCCGGCCATATCCGATCCTTTCCTTAGAGTGTCGCCCTGCGCACGCGGTCAGCGTGTCTTGACGAGATAATCTGTTGTCAATTCCGCGAGAGAAGTAATCCCGAGAAGCCCCATGTTGCGGTCGATCTCTTCTTTCAGGATGCTCCCGGCGTGGATGACGCCGTCACGTCCGGCGAGAGCATTGGCGAAGATGAAGGGCCGGCCGACAAACACAGCGCTGGCGCCCAGGGCGAGCGCCTTCAGCACATCTGTTCCACGCCGAATCCCTCCGTCGATCATCAGCATCATGTCGGGGACTTCGGCTTTGATGATCGGCAGCATGCGCAGCGGCGCGACGGCATAGTCGAGCTGACGGCCGCCATGACTTGAGATGATGACGCCATCCGCTCCCATGTCGCGCGCGCGACGGACGTCTGCAGGCGCCAGCAACCCCTTAATGACGAGATTGCCGGACCATTGCCGCCGGATCAGCTCCATGTGGGTCCAGGAAAAGCTGTCCCGGCCACTGAAGTTACGAGCGAGATTGCGGGAAAACATCGGCGGCCCGGGTTCGGCGTCCATGTTCTCGAAATGTGGGATGCCGTGCTTGAGGAAGGTCTGGCCGAGCGTTCCTAGCAGCCAGCCGGGATGCGTTGCGCAATCCCAGGCGACGCGCGGCGTAATGCGGATCGGCATACTGTAGCCGCTGCGCTGATTGTACTCGCGGTTTCCCGGCAGCGGCGTATCGGCGGTGATCACCAGCGTCTCAAATCCCGCTGCGGCGACACGCGCCACCATAGGCTCGATGCGGGAATTGTCGCCTGCGAGGTACGCCTGGAACCAGGCGGACGGATAAGCCCGTTGCACGTCTTCCAGCTTGATCAGAGACGATGCGCTCATGATCATCGGCTGCTGCATTGCGGACGCGGCTTCGGCGAATTGGAGATCGCCACGATAGGCCGCAATGGCTGTGCCGCCGATCGGCGGGATGCCAAACGGTACGGCATAGCGCTTGCCGAACAGCGTCACGCTCTGATCCCGCTTGGCGACGTCGATCAACACTCGCGGGAGAAAGGAGTAATCCTCATAGGCTTCTGCAGCCGTGCGCTGGGCAGCGGCCGTTTCGACCGCTCCGGCGATGAAACCATGGATCATACGCGGCAGGAACGACTTGGCGACACGTTCGCAATCGTGGAGAGCGAGCACGTCACGCATGCGCCAGGGAATGCGCTTGAGCTGCGGTTTCGGGATGGCCGGTGAGCCGACGGATGGTGTGGACACGACGGCGTGAGGCTGCGTTGTGAGGTCAGAATTGCTCAAGGTGGTTCACTCGGCGGAAAGGGCGGTACCAAAGCCCCTCACGACAGCTCCGTCAATGTGCGAAATGCATGGCGATTACGATCATACAGCTGCAAAATTCAAGCGGCACGATCGCGGGCGTAAGCGGTTTCACCGTAGAAAGATGGGCGGCGGCCGTCAAGCGAAGGCCGCCCGCCCGGTCGGCCCGAAATTCCTGCAGCAATTGACACCCGCTCGCGGGATCGCCCATTACTGTAAGCGCTTCCTTTGTCATAACAGAGGACGCTGCAACTCAATGAAATCGCGTCTAGGGACAAGCTCAGAGGGCAGGAATGGGTACACTTATGCGGCTGGCGTCGTTGTCGGCCTCGCAGGAGCGCAACGAAAATCATCGCTTGTGCAGCGTCATCTTCTCGCAAAAGGATCTCGTTGACAGCAACATTCTGGGTGTCGAGCGGTCGACTTATTTTCCGTCCGGCAAGTCTCCGGTGCATGCCGAGGGGCATTCGGAAGAGATCATCTATTTCCGCCGCGGACGCGGAAAAGTGCTTCTCGGTGAAACTTACGTCGATGTCGGGCCGGGCAGCGCAGTGGCGATCCCGGGCGGCATCAAGCATCATGTCGTCAACCCCGGTGAAGATGTGCTCGATCACATCTTGATTGGTGTCGAGATCGGCAAATGTCCGCCGCAGAAGGATTACGTTGCTCAGGAGGGAGACTGCCTTCCTCAGGATCAGACGCGTCTGCTGAGCCGGCTCTCTTGCCGCAAGATCATCGTCGGTGAAGGAGAGAAGACGGCGTTTGTCACCGAGGGCGATGCCGAGAACATCTATACGCTCTCAGCAGGGTTCGCGGTTGTCCACGTCAAGCTGGTCGATACCGACTATGAGTGGCAGTACGCGCTCGACGCCTCGAGCTGCATCTGGATTCCCGCAGGCGTCCCGCACTTTTTCCGCAACATCGGCGACTGCCCGCTGCATCTGGTGAAGTTCAGGACGCGGACGGCGTAGTCCGGCTGTCTCCAAACGATAGCGGGCGTGGTATTGCCACGCCCGCCCGGCTGTACCCCCAACCGTGGCCGTGTTTCCGGCCATCGGTGCGCCGTCATAATCGTCCAATCGCAATAAATGCCCGCGCCGGAGAGCGCGGGCTCTAGGGCTTACTTCGTAAGGCCCATCAGTTTCATCATCTCGCCGATCTCGGTGTTGTCCTTCTTCATGAATTCAGCGAAACCAGGAGCGTCTGCCCACAGAAGGCCGAAGCCACGGTCGTTCATGAACTTCTTGAAGCCTTCGCTGTCATTGACCTTCTTGAACAAAGCCTCATAACGCTTCGCGATATCCGGCGGCAGACCCTTGGGGCCAACCATGCCGCGCCACACGCCCTTGGTCCAATCCGAACCGGAGGCTTCCTTCAGGGTGGGCACGGTGGAAAACTGTGGTGAGCGCTCGGGAGCCATGAACGCCAAGCTGCGGACGCGGCCTGAATCGATCAGTGCGCGGGCTTCGGGGAGCGAGCAGGAGACAAAGTCGACGCCACCAGCTGCAAGATCCTGCAGACCAGTTGCTGCGCCTGTGCTCGGCACCCAACGAGTCGAGTTTGGATCGACACCGAGAGAGTGCAACATTCCCGCCATCGCGAGGTGCCAGCTGCCGCCCTGCGAGGTGCCGGAGGACTTCAGACCGCCTGGATTGGCTTTGATGTCGTCGATGAGATCCTTCAGCGTCTGATACTTCGAATCCGCGCGGACATGGATGGCCGCCGGATCGGCGTTCATCAGAGCCAGCGGCGTGTAGGATTCGTGGGTGAGGTTGGTCAACCCCATCCAGTGCATCATGTTGATCTCGAGCGTGATCAACCCGATGGTATAGCCATCGGGCTGAGCAGTCGCGATGGCTGAGTGACCGACAACGCCGTTGCCACCCGTCCGATTGACGACGTTGACCGGTTGGCCGAGGTCCTCCTGCAAGACAGCCGCAATGTAGCGCGCCACGGCGTCGGTGCCGCCGCCTGCGGCCCACGGTACGATCAGCGTAACCGGTCGATCCGGAAATGCGGCTTGCGCTTTACCTGCGAGGCCGACGAACACAAGTGCGAGCGCGCATACCGCCGATCGCAACCAATTGCTTGAAATCATTCTGTTTCCTCCAGCTTCCTCCCCCAGTGCCCATTTACGAAGACCTGTCGGCCAGTATGGCGCATCTGGACCGCTGCTCGTTGTTCGGCGGCGCGTGAGAATAGCCGGGAGTGCGCTGCATGGTCGTCACAGTTCTTTTGCTGTGTATTCACATCGGCCAGACCCAGCGGTATGTCCTGGGGCTCCGCCGTCTCAGGCGGCTGCAGGCGTCGCGGCATATTCTGCGGCGAGCCAAGGATGGGAGCGGCCCAGCTTCTCGACGAGGAAGTCAACGAAGCATCTGACGCGCGCTGACGTATGCCGCGCGCCGAAAAACACCGCATACACGCCTTGCAACTCACCCGCGTGGAAGTTTTCGAGAACCGGCACCAGTCGTCCCTGGCGGACGTCCTCACCAACCTGGAACCAACCAAGCCGCGCGAGTCCGGCGCCGCCAAGCGCCATATGGCGCAGCGTTTCACCATTGTTGCCGCGAAAGTTCCCTCTGACGGCGACGGGACGAACGCTACCGTCGATCATGAACGGCCATTCGTTCAGGGTGGGACGGAGATTGTAGGCAAGGCAGTTGTGGCCAACCAGCTCCGCGGGAGTCTTCGGCACGCCATGTTTCTGAAGGTAGGCGGGAGAGGCTACGATCACCCTACGACTCTCGCAGATTTTTCGCGCAGTAAGGGAACTGTCCTGTAAAGGCCCGACTCGGATGGCGACTTCTGCCTGCTCCTCGATCAGGTCGACCACGGTGTCGCTGAGCGACAAGTCGAGTTCGATCTGCGGATACCGAACCAGGAATTCGGGGATCAGAGGCTGAATACGGTGAACACCGATACCCATCGTCGAATTGACCCGGAGCCGTCCCCGCGGTTGCGTCAGATGCTCCGTAATGGCGTGCTCGGCATCCTCGATATCCGCGACGATCTTGACGCATCGGCTGTAGTAAAGCTCACCCTCTGGCGTCAGTTTTAGCTGTCGTGTGGAACGATCGATGAGCCGCACGCCGAGCTGATTTTCGATCCGCGACATGAGTTTACTGACCGCCGAGGGCGTGAGCTTCATGGCCCGTGCTGCAGCAGAAAAACTGCCCGAGCTGACAACGCGGATAAAGGCTTCCATGCGCCCGGTACGGTCGTGCTCCCGTTCGGGGCTCCGCAGCCTGTCTCGATGAATTCTTTTCACGGCCCCTTTTCCTGCTTTGTCACTGGCTTCAACGATTTGCCTTCAGCAGACTACGGCTGCCGGCTCTGAAATTCTGGCGGCGCTGGAGGAAGGATACCAAGCATGAAGATACTCGTTACTGGTGCCACCGGCTACATCGGAGGATCCGTTGCCACGCGTTTGCTTGAGAAGGGGCATCATGTCCTCGGACTGGCGCGGAGCGACGAGGCAGCGGCCAGTCTCAAAAAACGCGGAATTGAGCCCGTTACCGGCACGCTTAACGATCACGGCCCGCTGCAGCAGGCTGCCCGTTCGGTCGATGCGGTGGTGAATGCCGCGCACTCCGATAACCCTTTCGTTGTGCTCTCCATTCTGCCGCAGCTTCGCGGCACGGGAAAGGTCTTCATACAGACCAGCGGATCGAGCGTCGTCAGCACCTACGATGAAGGTGAATTTGTCGACCGCGTGTTTAACGAGGACACACCGTTCACGCCGATGCCGGAGAAGGCGACCCGCGTTGCAATCGATCTGCAGGTGCTGCGCGCCGCGCTCGACGGCGTGTGCTCCGTCGTGATCCGGCCGACATTGATTTACGGGCGCGGGATCGGCGTGAACTCCAGCAGCGTGCAGATCCCAAAGCTCATAGAGCAGGCGCAGAAAAGTGGTGTCGGCAAACACATCGGGCGGGGCCTGAATGTCTGGTCGAATGTCCATATCTCGGACGTCGCCGATCTATATGCGCTCGCGCTCGAACATGCCCCGGCTGGGTCGCTTTTCTACGCTGAAAACGGCGAATCCTCGATGAAGTCCACCGTCGAGGCGATCAGCCGAATGCTGGGGCAGGGGGGACGGACGGAAGACTGGCCGATAGCACAGGCCGTGGAAGCGCTCGGTCCCGGCGCACATCTGACATTCGGTTCAAACAGCAGGGCTCAGGCACAGAAAGCCCGCAAAGTCCTCGGGTGGGCGCCAAAGGGGCCGACGCTGACGCATGAGATCGAGCAGGGTGTTTATAAGGAACTTTACGGGCGCTGATGGCCCGCCAAACAGTTCAAGAATGGCGATGAAGCGACGGGAGCGACAATGCCTGCTTATGTGATTGTTGATTTGCAAGAAGTTATCGATGCGGAAAAGCTGAACGCCTACCGGCCGTACGGAGCTGCTGCCGTGCAGAAGTACGGTGGACGCTATATTGCGCGTGGCGGCGAGACGGCGAGCCTGGAAGGCGGCTGGACAACGCAACGGGTCGCTATCCTGGAGTTTGCGACGCTGGATCAGGCGAAGGCTTGGTACGATTCACCTGAGTACGTCGAAGGAAGACGTGTGCGGGAAGGCGCGTCGCGCACGCGCATTCTTGCTGTCGAAGGCGTCGCATAGGGGCAGCGATCCCCTCGGACTGACGAAAGGCCATCGATGCTGCGTGATGCACCTCGATGGTCGTCGTGTTTCCGGATGATCCGCGTATTTGATCTGCGATTGCCCAGAGATAGGAAGTCGCAGCCGGCTCGGCGACAGAAATCTTCGTGTCCTTCTGCTTCGACGCCAACCAATGGTTGTGAATATCTCTGCGAATCTGGCAGACTATGTACCACATTGGCTGGATGAGAGGCCGCACACGGCGGTCGGTCCATGCCCTTTTGGGGGACGAGATGCGCGACCTGCGAAGCCGGATCGAGGCTGTGCTGCAAGATTACAGGGACGAGGCGGCCAACGAGGAGCGCTTCGTTTCAGAGGTCCTCACAGCCCTGGCAATGGGCAGTGTGGCCCGAGGGCGAATGCTGGCGGAGATGGCGCAAGTCGTGGCCCGACATGCGGCTGGATCGCGGAGTTCTGGCGATGAGCGGGAAGTTCGTCGCAGCATCGAGGAACTGGCGCGGTTCGACTACGACACTGCCTATAAGCAGTAGTTCAATTTGCTTCCCCCGATAGTGCAGGATTCTCGAGAAAAGCGACGTCGCCGTGAAGGCGAACACGTGATGTCGCCTCAGAGTCTTCCGTTACTGATAGACCATTGAGAGTTGAGCGATGTGCGCCACGTGCTTCTTGAAATTCGCGGCATCCAGAAGTGGCGTGACGGGAGGTGTCGCTGTCGGAAGCGCAGCTTTAATTCCATTCAAAAGCATGCGGATGTCGCCGAGACTGCGTAAATCGGCATTCTCCAGCGGAACAGAATAGTCCACGTAGATGAGTTCCGCAGACCAGACGAGACCGCGACTATGCTGGTACTTGCGAACGTCCACGAATTTTTCCCCGTCCATTGATGACGCATAGACCGTCGCTGCAAGATCGAGGATTTCATTGGCCGCGCTGACTGCTAACGCCGTCGTCGGGGTGGAAAGGGTTTCCTTATATTTATCGAATGTTTCGATAAACTCTTTTTGGGCCGATATAGCCATTTGATCGTAGGAAAAGCGATATTGTCCTTTCACCGATGAGATCAGTGCCGCCAGGCGATCGCTGAACTCGGACATATCCAGCACGTCCGGATGCTGCTGCGATAATCTACTCAGCTCTTCCGTGATGCGATTCAGATGTACCACGGCCTCGTTCCAGCGGCGCTCCTTCACAAGGTCGTCGCTGACCAGGAGACACGCTTGTATGAGAGATATGCCGCGATAAATGCTGAGCTGTGCCCTGGTGGGACGCTGTCCGGGATTCGAGGACTCAGCGGCATGAGCCGACGAGATCAGCAGACTAGAGAAAAGAGTGGGAGCTGAGGTCGGAACGCCGGATCCGGCGGCAGAACCGCTGTTAAGGGGCAAAAACTGCGTCAGCGCAGCGCCACCAAAAAGGGCCACAACAGCGGCGCCCGTCCAACGATGGCCTCCAAAGATCATGCTATCCTCCAGCAACGACCCGAGCCCACTATAAGAATACACAACGAGAGTAAATGACGCTACACGCCCTAGTTTTGTAAAATCGAACTCCCATATGATTTTGCTCTCGGCAAGGATCAAGGTTTGTACTGCCTCTATTTTAGGCAGGTCATTACTCTTCCATTACCGAATCAACTGGGCCGATGTGAATCGCTACTATTTCGTAAGCGGTACTGGCTGCCGTTCTGGCGCGTGCCATGGTGGTATTCGCGAAATTATTAAACAAGAAGCGTGACGCCGAAACGTCACGCTTCTGTCGCAATAGGTCTTTGGAAGGTATTGGAAGTGCAAGATCCGTAAGCAGTTCTCCGGGGTTAGCCGCTTGCTTTGCCTTCCACCTTGTTTGCCGCTTCGGCCTGCAATTGTCCGTAGTTCTGCTCGCCGATGGTGTTCAGTAGCTGCAACTGGGTTTCGATAAAGTCGATGTGACCTTCTTCGTCTTGGAGGAGCTTCTCGAACAGGTCCATGGAGACATAATCCTCCGCGGCCATGCAGATCTTGCGGCCTTCGGTATAGAGCGTGCGCGCCTCATACTCACCGGCCAAGTCTGCTTCCAGCACTTCCTTAACGTTCTGCCCGATCCTCATCGGAGCAAGCGTCTGCATGTTTGGGAAGCCTTCGAGGAAGATGATCCGTGCGACGAGCGTGTCAGCGTGGTGCATCTCTTCGATCGACTCCTCGCGCTCCTTCTTGGCGAGCAGCGTATAGCCCCAGTCCTCAAGCAGCCGGTAATGCAGCCAGTATTGATTGACGGCCCCCAGCTCAAGAAACAGCGCTTCATTGAGAACCTTGATGACTTCAGCCTTGCCCTTCACGTCGTCTACTCCTGTGCTGACGTGGAAATTCGTGATGAGGACTACTATAGAATCATTCCAAAGAAGGATTAAAGGGAAATCGTCACCTGCACAGTGGATACCCACGGATCAGCGGACTTCGTCTTGGGAAAACGAAGACCTGGCAGGCATTTAAGAAGAGAAGGGGGCTCTATTCGGCAGCGTCGAGCACGAATGTGCGAGCGATTTTGCGCTGGGCGCGCCGTTGATCCAGCCGAATCAGGCGGGATTTTGCCGTTGCGCAGGCGCAGGGGCAAATGCGTCCCTCGCGTTCCAGCTTTTCCATGATGCTGTAGATTGTGGCAACCGCCAACGGTGCGCAGCCGCAACAATTCATCGTCTTGGACATGTGCCGATAAACGACTCCCGGTGTCGGAAGTGGTGCATTCGGCTGAGACATGATCTCGACAAGCGCGATCTCGATATCACGGTCGGATACCAGAGTGCATGAACAGATGATCACGCGCTGCCCCCTTCAATGGATCTATGGGACTGCGCAGATGCAGATATAGCGGCGACGAGTGTGTTCACGATGCAACTCTTAGTCACGCATAACGATATGCTGCGAAGGGCGATCGCCTCATCCCATGCAAGGATCGGACCCTTCAGATTTGACATGCAATTTAGCGCCAAGCCACCTTGCAGGCATCCACTTGTGCGATATGACGCAGGCTCATTTGGGGCTCGGCTGGCGAGCTGTTCTGGACTTCGATGGCGCCGCCGCGAGAGGCTTGAGCAGGGGGCTTCCGCGAGATGCAGACTTGCGGACAGGCGCTGGCGATGCGACGCGGGCACCTTTGGCCATGTCCTCGAGCGTATGCTGGTCGAGCACGCTGATGAAGGCTTCCAGCGCCGAATCAAAGACGTGGTTGATCGGCTGGCGCGATTTCTGAGATACCGTGGCATCGTCGTCGTCGATGGCCATCCGCGTGGACTCAGTGGCGCGCACCACATCGCCGATACGGATCTCTACCGGCGGACGGGCAAGCCGAACGCCGCCATGACGCCCGCGCATGGCCTTGAGGAAGCCAGAGCGGGTGAGCAGATGGACGATCTTGAAAACGTTCTGCTGCGTAATGTCGAGATCACCGGCGATCTCGGCCACTTTCAGCAACTGGTCCCGCTGTCCAGCACAGTGGACGAGGATCCGGATGGCGTGGTTCGTCTGTTTCGTCAGTCGCATGGCTGATCGGAACCCAAATGGCAGTTAAAG
The DNA here is from genome assembly GCA_023428365.1 of Pseudomonadota bacterium. GTDB lineage: Bacteria > Pseudomonadota > Alphaproteobacteria > Rhizobiales > Hyphomicrobiaceae > ZC4RG25. Next base: position 10,284 of record JAEYYQ010000465.1, read on the forward strand.
CTGCCGCCCTGTTTGGGAGCGCAATCCCTCGGAAGGTATTGGCGCTCCACACGAATCTTAACTCATCCCCGCGATACGAGATTTGTTTACTCGTATAATCGACTTATGTAAAGCTGACTGCAACTTTCCACAAATTATACCGCGGGTCTGACCGCCTGTTCTCATAGCATAGCACGCTGGAATTGCAGCTTTGTCCTGAGTTTTAGCATAAAGTTATCCCGGGGGCGGCCCCGGAGCCGCGGTCAGTCGTTATCGGAGACGCCAGCGCCAGCTCCCGAAATCCGCGACTGCAGGCTGGCAGGCACATAGGTCAATGCCGCGTAGCCTTCCAGTTTGCCCCACGCGCCTACATCGACAGGGAACGGAGCGGACATCGGCACTCTTGCGTCAATGGGGTCCGCATTTGGGGGACCGTGTTCGATTTGTATTCTGGGGATCCGGTTGACTTGCGAAAGCCCGTGAAGTGACCCGACAATCTGATCGGCCACCAGTGTCAGTGCATCCTCCGGTGTTCTCAGGATAAGCTGAGATCGCGTGTTCCGGCAGCTATGGATAAGCGGTACCAGCCAGACCGGTTGCAGTACGTCGTTGACGGTCCAGCTGTCATCGGCATCCAGCAGATCGGCAATCGCTGTTCCAGCGTGTATCGGACACAGCGGCGCCCCCGCCTGCGATGAGACGATGCTCCGGCCAGTGCGGACGGGTGGGGCGGTCTCTGTGTGATGCGAAAGAAGCATCACGAGGGAACGATCCCAGACGATGCCGTGGCTGGCCAGCCAGCGCGCAGCTTGCGCGGCTTCCTCGGCCAGTCCCCAGCTCATGCCGACACCACGGCAGGCTTTGAGCGTCAGGCTTTCGATCTCGTTGAGAGAGACAATCATCTGGGCCAGATCCAATCGTCCCAGTCGCCATCAGCGAGTTCGGTCGGAAACGGCGCGCCCTGGTAGAGCGTAATGCGTAGCCATTTGTCGGAGCGTGGATCGAAGCGTGTTACGCCGAAGAACGCCAGCTTACAGCGCAGGATATTGACCGCGCGCATTGTGCCGCCGATGAGGTTGTCGCGAATCTCAGCATAGGGGAACCGCGCCAGGATTTGCGCGCGCCGCACGGTGTGGCGGTACTGCGGATGGCGCATGAGGAAGCTGCCAACCCGTTCGTCGTCATCTTCCGATGACAGTGTGCGATGCAGGACTGCAATATCGCGCGCTACCGCCAGGGGCTGCTCGCGTTCAGCCCCCGGCTCGTCGGCGCGGATACCTAGGCGAGGTTCGAGCTTTTCCTCCGAAACATACCAGAACATGGCGCTCTGATCGGGAGCGCTAAAGTCCGTAGACAGTGCCCACGCATAGTCGTGGGTGATGCTGGCCCGCAAGTCAGCGCAGCGCTGTTTGCCGTCGATGGCGAATGAACTGGCTTCGTCGGCGGCCATCGTCGCTCCGAGATCGTCGATCAGGTCGCCGTGGGGTTCGAGGAGGAGCGTGACCGTAAACTCCTGGCCTTCTAGCGTCAGTTCGCGCTCGGCCCAGCGGTAGATCGCATCCCACGGCTGCGGGCGTGTGAAGACGTCGCCATCCTGCGTGTATGCGCGGAGCTTGCTCAGGTCATCGGCGAGCTGAGGAATCCGGGGCGATTGCACAGGATCGTCGGTGGTCCAGTGCGCGACGATCTTTTCGCCGGATGCCACGGCTGAATGAAATCGGGTTATCGCAGCGGTCTCTGCATTAGCCAATGCGCGGACGCGTGCGAGCGCCGTTTCCCGTGCGCTGATCCAACGATGCAGTAGGGCCGGATGGCGCACGAGGAAGGGCGCCATTCCTAACCCGGTGGCATTGCCGACGCCGAGCCTCCGGCGTAGCGCGGGTGCAAGAGGCGCCGCCACGCCGGCCCCGCGCAGGCGCGCCATGTGCTCGGCAAGATCGACTGTGAAAGCGCGGATCAGATAGACCGTCAGCATCTCGGCTTGAAACGGTCCGGACATCTCATCGCGTTGCAGGACGCGGGCACGGTCGGCGAACCCGAACTTGCCGTTCCCATAAACGGCCGTTGTTCGCATGAGATAGCCGGTGGC
>JAEYYQ010000527.1 GCA_023428365.1 Pseudomonadota bacterium
CCCAAATACATCAGCTGCGATGTCAGCCCTTTGCGCGGTCGATGCCGTTCACTCACGGATGATGCAATTAAATTCGGGCAATCACCGCAGCAATTTGTTCAATAAGCTGGTTATGGTGATGGCCTCGCGCGAACGTTGCACGCGAAGCCGCCTGGCTTTTCGATAATGTGTCAGTATGGCTCAAATGCTGGACGCATGCTGCACTGAAATCTACCGGCGTGTCATAGGTCTCAAGGCCGAGATCCCTCGCAATTCCCTCCGCTGCTATGCTGGTCGCAACCACCGCGTGGCCGTACGCCATGGCCTCCACCATTTTGATTTTCATACCTGTGCCATGGAGAACGGGACACACGACGAGCTTCGCTGAGGCATAGACATGCTTCATGTTCTCTACAGGCCCGGACAACGTTAGATTCTTGCGAGAGGGCAAGCGATCCAAGACCTCATGCAGGATTGGCATATCCACAATCGACCCTTGTATCAAAATCCGCACGAGGGGTAGCTCGGCCAGAATATGTGGAATGCACTGCTCAAGAAACCATAGCAACCCAGCAATATTGGCGTCGGATCGCGACCCAACGTAGAGTAAATCGAAAGCTATCGACGTTTCGTGCCTGGAATGGCGATCGTCAGTCGCCGGAATGACGAGCAACTCGCCATCGGGACGCAGGTCCTGAACGATATGCTCCTTCTCGACAGGCGATATTGCGATGGCAACGTCACAGCGCGCCAATGCGGCGGCTTCGCTTCGGAAGAATTGGGTCAGATACCGCGCTTGGCGGCGGCGCGGAAGCTTTGGCAAGATATCCGCGCGAATGCGTTCCGTTTGGTAGTCATGAAGATCACAGATGATCTTGCACCCTACCATCTCCCGGCGGGGCATAACCCGAAGGTAATTGAACCAGATCGCGTCGTATAAGGTGGAGTTCTCTTGGTCGCTTACTGCCCGCTCCAACTCTGGTGGACAATGTCTGACCGAGTTGATTGTCGCGGATCGGCCGCTTAGTGCTTCACCCAGACGCGTGATATTATATCGGCCTTTGTTAGCTACATCCGATAACTTTGTCCAACTGGCGAACATAGGATGGCGCACTACCGTCATGTTCCGCAGCTTTGGGTACCTGCGTCGAAGCCTTTCTACTATGACGCCATCGCTGTTTTCGGCCTCGCTTTCATTAAGGCATATGAGGTCAATGGAACACTCCTGTTCCAACAACGCTCTCAGAACCTGGTCCGTGCGGTGTGCCGAGCCGCGATTAATCGGCCACGGGATCACCGACGTAACATATAGCAGTGCCTTCTTTCTGATGATCTTCGGAAGGCGGAGTTGATCAAACTCAATGTGGCGCGTGACATTCCGATAGGCTCCATCTGCCTGACGCACCAGTTCTGTTTGAAACTTTCCGAAGGAATACACCCTGTTGATCAAGTGATAAAAGAACCTGTCTCGGGTATCTGAATCCACTGCCGGCAAACAGTCGAGTGCATCCAGTACGTCTCTGGCTGACTTCACTGTTTGGTTGAGAGCGGGGTGACTGTAGTATGCTGTGCCCGCGATCAGCACTGGCTTGTCCCAGCACAAGCTGAGCAGCCCCGTCCCACTATTGAGCAGCAGCACAGCGTCTGACATCTCGATCAGATCATTGATGTGCGCCGTATCCGCAAACGTGACGGGGATGTCTGGCCGCGCCACCTCGAGCGGATGCGTTTTGGCGACAACAACCCATTCGTCTTGTTCGTTACGAATGCGCTCCGATACTTCGCCGGCAAGGTTATGAAATGCGTCGAGGTTGGCCATCGGCGCGCAGAAGAAGCGGGTCGTGGTATCGGACGGCCGCTGTAGCGGCACGAAAAGAACCTTCCGCCCTTCCAGTCCAAGATTTCTTCGCAGACGCTCGGCACCAATTCTCTCGCCCTGCGCTTCCAGCGCAGGCAGTTCGTTTCTAACGCGCTGGATATAGGTACGCACCTCCGCACGCTGGCTGTCGGTGAGCGCCCTGTTCCATCCAGAGGAGTGATAGCTGTCACTATCGGCATTGAACGCCGTGTCAAAGAACCATGATTCCGGCAGCCCGCCGCGATCGAAGACGATCACAGGAAAATCAATACGCCGCAGATGGTCGTAGAGGAAACGCCTATGCTCATTCCCGTAGGGATTTGGCATGAGCACGAGTTCAATTCGCTCGCTTTTCATGAACGCAATTAAACGCTCAGGTTTGCGAAAACTCCGCTCCTGCCGAAACGTTACGCACCCCATACTCTCGACAACATGCGATATGCTTCGATACGCAGATGACGAAGCATCGCCCAGCGCGAGAATTCTACGTTGCGAATGGTGAGACAAGAATGGACACTACTCAAATACGCACTCTCTGAATGGCCTGCAAATATCGGCGTCAGACCAAGCTATATGGTCCATTCCCACAATGCGACTGGATCATGAACACAGCCGTGTCCGCTCGCTGATCATCCACGCCACCGCATCCTCGAACGAAATCTGTTTGCGGGTTACGGGTGAGATGTAGCGTGAATAGTCAAAATAGATTGCAGCAACGAGCTGCTCAAGCGTTGGCCGCGCCGCTCGCCGTGAGATTGGCTTGCGGTCATCCGTGAGCCCCCAACCCGCGTAGAACGGTAAGCCGAAGCAAATCACGTGCTTGCACGCCATCAACGCTTCCAGGCCAAGCTGGCTCGTGACGACGTAGACCTTGTCAACGGCCTCGATAAGCGACCACGGATTGACGTCAAAATTGATAAGGCGCAGATCCGGATCAGAGAGATGTGTGAGATATCCCTTTTTCCGCTTCGAGACGGCCTCGGGGTGAAGCTTGACGATGATCTCAGCGCCAGGGTTCTCTGCCTTCGCAGCCGCAAGCACCTTCATGAATGTCTTGGCTGTCGCAGCGCCATACGCGACCGAACAGTCACCGACGGTTTGATCGACCACCAGGACACGCCCCTCGCGGCGACGCTCGGTTAAGCCCAGCTCAGCGGGCGTGAACCAGCGAGAATGATTATATTTGGAGATGGCGTGCGATCTCAGGGCGTCGATACCCGCAGCAGCACGCTGCAGCCGCTCTTCCTCAAAGTTCTCAGCAGAAGCGTTGATGAACACCTCCAGATCCGAGACGCCACTGGCATCGTAATGGACACCAGATCGATCCAGGACAAGCGAAAGAGGTGCGCTCTTCGCCCCCGGATACACTGAACGAATGAAGCCATCTTCCAGCGCGAGATACTCAGTGTCGGTCCGTTTTGAGAGGGCGCGAGCATGTCGGGATGTCGGCTTTAGCCCCCATCCCGCAACACAGCCGAATTCGGGAAACCGCAATGGCGGCATCCATCGGACCGGCTCCATTCCGGTAATTTCTCGAACTGCATCACGCAGTTGCCAGACCCCCGAAGTCAGGATGGCAACTTGCCTACTTGCCTCTGTCACCTCAGGTGATCCCCCGCCCACAATCCCTACTATTCAGCGCTCTGATGACGCAACGCAGGTAATTCTGCAGCCCACGGATGACGTCCCCTCCCACGTCTAGCAATCCATAGTCGCTTCACCAAGTGGCTTGGCCATATATCAGCAGCTAACCCACAGGCCGTTGCAGATTTGGCACTTCACCTGTGCAAAACTTCGCGCGAACGTTTGACTGACGCTCGCCCCATGGAACAATAGGCCTTCGCACAATAATTAGGACGCCAACGGATCGTTGCCATGCGGGCACAGTTATCCCAAGCATCCCCTGTGCGCGATCTGAAACCATGGACACTTCCGCCGGGATCAGAGATAGTCTGCGCGTGTTTACGGACGTGAGAGCAATACCTCCGTCCAGTTACTTTGAAATGCTGTTGGAATTTCTGTTTTCCACCTTGGGGAGCGGCGGTACGGAGTGGGGCCTTACCGAACCACAACCTGGACTTTCAGCACCATTGGAATGCTCGCATGGCTGATCGCCGTCTCGAGCATTCTGATGGCCTGCTCGTTCGTGCCGCGCGAAGGTCCGCTCGCGATCGAGATTGATCGTCAAGGGGCGGACAATGACTACGTCGTTGTCGATGTGAACTCCCAGATCGTTCAGATCCTTGGAAATCTTCACCCGGTCGGTCTCAGCCGCCGCTTCACGGCCGACACCAAGCTTGCTCCGGCGTCAACGATCGGTGTCGGCGACGAACTCGCAGTGACCATCTGGGAGGCTGGCGAAGGCGGGCTGTTCTCGAACCAGCAATCCAAGAGCGCCGCGTTCCCGAGCGTAGTCGTTGATCGAGCAGGCAAGATCTCCCTGCCCTAAGCAGGTATTATCCAGGTTGCTGGCAAAACACCGAAGTCTGTTCAGGATCAGGTTGTAG
>JAEYYQ010000529.1 GCA_023428365.1 Pseudomonadota bacterium
GTCCATCGAGAGATCTCGGATGAAGATTGATTTAGCATCGCGGCGCACGTCCATCGTGATTGCCGTCGCCATACTGGCCGCCGTGTACCTCGCATGGGGGCGTTTTTCGGATAGCGGACTGCCGGCCGGCATCGCCAGCGGCAACGGGCGCATCGAGGCCGTTGAAATCGACGTGGCAACAAAGACTGCCGGGCGGATCAAGGAGATTCTGGTCAACGAAGGGGATTTCGTCGAGGTTGGTCAGGTACTGGCGCGCATGGATACCGATCAGCTCGAAGCCCAACGCCGGCAGGCCGAAGCGCAGCTCAAACGTGCCAGGATCGGGATCGACACTGCCCGCAGCCTTGTCACCCAACGCGAAGCGGAGCGGACGGCCGCGGGGGCAGTGGTGGCGCAGCGTAAAGCTCAGCTCGATGCAGCCCAGCGTAAGCTCGCGCGATCCGAGGAGCTGGTACGGCGCGAGACGGTTTCCCAGCAGGTGTTGGATGACGACCGAGCCATAGAGCAGGCAGCACTTGCCGCCGTTGCTGCCGCGCAAGCCCAGCTCGCAGCCTCGGAAGCTGCGATCGGCGCGGCGAAAGCGCTGGTCATCGACGCCGAGGCCACAGTGGATGCTGCTCAGGCAGTGATCGAGAGTATTACGACTGACATCAATGACAGCACGTTGAAGTCGCCTCGCCCCGGACGCGTTCAATATCGCGTTGCTCAGCCGGGTGAAGTTTTGTCGGGCGGCGGCCGTGTCCTCAATCTTGTCGATCTGGGAGATGTGCATATGACCTTCTTCCTGCCGACCGCACAGGCTGGGCGCGTCGCCATCGGCGCCGATGCGCGGATCGTGCTCGATGCGGCACCCGAGTACGCCATTCCCTCTAAAATCAGCTTCGTCGCCAACGTGGCGCAATTCACGCCCAAGACCGTGGAGACCGAGGAAGAGCGGCAGAAGCTCATGTTCCGGATCAAAGCGCAGATCTCGCCGGAGCTGCTGAAGAAATACATAGAGCATGTCAAAACCGGCCTGCCGGGCATCGCCTATGTCCGGCTGTCGCCCGATGCCGCGTGGCCGGCAAAACTGCCGGCAAAGCCCCTGCAATGACCGCCATACTACACTCGGCGGATCGCGAGGACGCACCCATTGTCCGGATCGAGGATGTCGGCCAGTCGTACGGCACGACGCGCGCGCTCGATGCGGTCACTCTCGCTTTGCCTGCCGGCTGCATGGTCGGTCTGATCGGGCCGGATGGTGTCGGCAAATCGAGCCTCTTGTCGCTGATCGCCGGTGCACGTGTGATCCAGGAGGGGCGCATCGAGGTGCTCGGCGGTGACATCTCCGATCCGCGGCATCGCCAGACGGCCTACACGCGCATTGCCTACATGCCACAAGGGCTCGGCAAGAATCTCTATCCAACGCTTTCCGTCTTCGAGAACGTCAACTTCTTCGGCCGCCTGTTCGGTCACAACAGGCGGGAGCGTAACCGCCGCATTGCCCGACTTCTGGAGCGCACGGGACTGGCACAGTTTGCGGATCGGCCAGCCGGCAAACTCTCCGGTGGCATGAAGCAGAAGCTCGGGCTTTGCTGCGCACTGATCCATGATCCTGATCTTCTGATCCTCGACGAGCCAACGACCGGCGTCGATCCTCTGTCGCGGCGGCAGTTCTGGGAGCTGATCAACGATATCCGGCGTGATCACGATCACACGCGCATGAGCGTCATCGTCGCGACGGCGTACATGGAGGAGGCCAGCCGCTTCGACTGGCTGGTCGCCATGGACGCCGGTCGGGTACTCGCAACCGGAACCCCGCACGATCTGCTGGAGCGGACAGGAGCGCCCAATCTCGATGCGGCATTCATCGCGATGCTGCCCGAGGAAAAGCGCCGTGATCATCACGCTGTAGTCATTCCGCCTCGCGACGCGGCGATCGACAGCGAGATCGCCATCGAAGCCGAGCATCTGATGATGCGGTTCGGCGACTTTGTTGCCGTCGACAATGTCAGCTTCCGCATTCCGCGCGGAGAGATCTTCGGCTTTCTCGGCTCTAACGGCTGCGGCAAGACGACGACCATGAAGATGCTGACCGGCCTCCTGCCGGTCACGGAAGGCACCGCAAAACTCTTTGGGCGCGAGGTCGATCCCAGGGACATCGATGTTCGACGCCGGGTTGGCTATATATCTCAGGCGTTCTCGCTCTACTCCGAGCTGTCCGTTCGTCAGAACCTCGATCTGCACGCCCGGTTGTTCGATATGAGCCGAAGCGAGATTTCCGAGCGCATCGCGGAGATGTCCCGGCGCTTCGGCTTACGCGACGTCATGGATGCAATGCCTGAAGATCTGCCGCTGGGTATTCGTCAGCGCCTGTCGCTCGCCGTGGCAATGATACATTCGCCGGATATCCTGATCCTCGACGAGCCAACCTCCGGGGTCGACCCGGTCGCACGTGACGCCTTCTGGCAAATCCTTTCGGATCTTTCGCGCAAGGACAAGGTCACGATTTTCGTCTCGACGCACTTCATGAACGAAGCAGAACTGTGCGACCGCATCTCACTCATGCA
>JAEYYQ010000567.1 GCA_023428365.1 Pseudomonadota bacterium
CCGTGAAACTGCAGGCAGGCATTCGCCGCTTCCCACGAGGCCTTGGCCGCGAGGTATTTCGCCATATTGGCCTGAGTGCCGCACGGCTGATGCGCATCATAGAGCCGGCAGGCTTCGAACCGCATCAGGTTCGCCGCCTCAACCTCGATGAACGCCTCAGAGATTGGAAACTGCACGCCCTGGTTCTGGCCAATTGGCCTGCCGAACACGACACGTTCCTTGGTATAGGCAGTCACCTTGTCGATGAACCAGTAGCCGTCGCCGATGCATTCGGCCGCGATCAGCGTGCGCTCGGCGTTGAGGCCGGTGAGGATGTATTTGAAGCCCTGACCTTCCTCGCCGATCAAGTTCTCGGCCGGAATCTCGAGATTGTCGAAGAACAGCTCGTTGGTCTCGTGATTGACCATGTTGAGGATCGGACGCACCGTCATCCCCTTGGCCTGAGCTTCCTTGAGGTCGACGATGAAGATCGACAGCCCTTCCGACTTCTTCTTGACCTGATCGAGCGGCGTGGTGCGCGCAAGCAGGATCATCAGATCCGAGTGTTGGATGCGGCTGATCCAAACCTTCTGACCGTTGATGACGTAGCGGTCGCCCTTGCGAACAGCCGTAGTCTTAATCTTCGTGGTGTCGGTTCCCGTGGTTGGCTCAGTCACGCCCATCGACTGCAGACGCAGTTCGCCGGTTGCGATCTTCGGCAAATAGCGCTGGCGCTGCTCTTCCGAGCCATGCCGCACCAGCGTGTTCATGTTGTACATCTGCCCGTGACAGGCGCCGGAATTGCCGCCCGCACGGTTGATTTCCTCCATGATCACGGAGGCTTCCGTGAGACCGAGACCGGAGCCGCCATACTGCTCCGGAATGAGTGCCGCCATCCAGCCAGCCCTGGTCAAAGCGTCGACGAACTCTTCCGGATAGCCGCGTGCTTCGTCCACCTTGCGATGGTACTCAGCGGGGAACTCGGCGCACAGCGCACGCACCGCCTCCCGGATATCCTGATACTGTTCGCCCGCAACCGTCTGCATGGCCTGATCCTCAGCCTGAGCCTGCGTGGAATGCCATTGGGCTTAATAGCAAGCGACCCGTCTCGGCGCACGCCTGATTAGAACAGGATACGAACGGCAGCCCGCGGGATGCAGAACCGCACCCCGCGAAGATACTGCTTGCTCCGGCAATCAGCGATTATTCTTCGCGCGCCACGCCGCAAAGTCATCCTTCGACTTTGGATCGGTCGCGGGATAGAGGCCCAGGATCGAACGGCCGTTATTCACCTCGTGCGTCACGAAATCCTCGTAGGCCGTCATCTCAACCGCCTCATCCGCGATCTCGTCGGCAATGTCCGCGGGGATGATGACAACCCCTTCCCTATCGCCCACCACGACATCGCCGGGAAACACCGGAGCATCGCCGCATCCGATGGGAACGTTGATATCCAGCGCCTGATGCAGCGTCAGGTTTGTCGGAGACGACGGCCGCTGATGGTAGGCGGGAATGTCCAGCGCTGCGATCTCCGGAGCATCCCGGAAGCCGCCATCCGTGACCACTCCGGCGACGCCGCGCTTCATCAGCCGCGTGACGAGAATGGAACCGGCCGACGCCGCGCGGGGGTCCTTGCGGCTATCGATCACCATCACAGCACCGGGCGGGCACTCCTCGACGGCCTTGCGCTGCGGGTGCGAGCGATCCTGGAAGACCGTGATCGGATTCAGATCCTCACGCGCGGGAATGTAGCGCAGCGTGAAAGCCTCGCCGACCATCGGCTTGGTGTTCGGGTTCAACGGTGCGACGTTCTGAATGAACTGATTGCGCAAGCCTCGCTTGAATAGGGCCGTGCAGATCGTTGCTACGCTGACCGTCTGCAGCTTTGCGCGGGTCGAAGGGCTCAAGGGCATTTTCTCTTCCTATCATACGTCGCTTGACAGCGAACTTAGGTTACTTGACGTCCTGGGCGCCGTTCGTCGCTGGATGTGGTTGCCTCGAACAGGTCCGGCCATTTACGAGCCAGGTTTGGCAGCGCCCTCATCATACCCGATAAATGCACGCGCATCGCGCGCTCTGCAACAGCCGGTTTCTTGGCGGCTATCGCATCTATAATTTCTGCGTGTTGCTCAATTCTCTGCTTCAAGGGCCGCTCCTCGAGCAGGGTCAGGTAGCGGACCCGATCAAGCTGAGCCTTGGCATCCTCGACAGCCCGCCAGGCATTGGGGCGCCCGGCAACCGCCGCCAGGCGGCGATGAAACTGTTCGTCGAGGGCGAAGAAACGGCCAGCGTCCTGATCGCGCCCTGCCTGGCGTTGCTCCTTGAGCTGGCGCTCAAGGTCGGCAATATCGTCCGCCGTCGCGCCGCGTGCAGCACGACGAACGATTTCCAGTTCGACGGCCTGTCGTACGAAATGCGCGTCTTCGATCATATTCACGCAGATATGCGCGACCAAAGTCGCCCGCTGCGGCCTGATAACGATCAGGCCGGAACTACTTAAGCGTATAAATGCCTCGCGGACTGGCTGCCGGCTGACACGAAACTTATCGGCAATGTCCTGTTCTGAAAGAGCGACGCCGGACTGAAGACGTAAAGTGACAATCGCCTGCCGCAGCGCGGCAACGATCTTCTCGGCTTTCGTGGCACTCCTCTCATCGTCGAGTTTCCACAGGTCGCTACTTTCGGATGAGAGATCGGTGGCATCTTGCTGTGGGATAACTACCATACTAGTATGGTAGTTGACATCAGCACATACCACAACACTGTTAGGGAGGAAAACATGGTGCCGATGCGTCGCAGGGGCTTGCTATCTCTCATGGCAGGGCTGGCTCTGTTCGCCGGGGCCGGAATTGCCCAAGCCCAGCAGCAACTCAACATCAACACTGCTCTGACCAAGGACGACCCGATCTATAAGGGCCTCGAGCGTCTCCGCGACCGTGTGGCGGAGCGATCGAAAGGGCAGCTCAACATCCGCATTTTCCCGGGTTCGCAACTCGGCAAGGACGAAGACGTCCTGGAGCAGGCGCGCGCCGGCGCAAACGTTGCCGTAGTCGTCGATGGCGGACGTCTCGCGGTGTTCGTCAAGGAGTTTGGAATTCTCGGCGCGCCATATCTTGCAAGCGGCTTCGACGGCATCCGCAAGGTTGTCACCTCGCCGATGCTGGAGGAATGGAACGGTAAGCTCAAAACCGCCTCGGGCCACTATGCGCTTTCATTTAACTGGTGGCAGGGCGAGCGGCATCTGCTGACAAATAAGCCGATCAAGGTTCCGGCTGATCTGTCGGGTATCCGCATGCGCACGCCCGGTGCGCCGATATGGGTCGAGACCATCCGCGCGATGGGAGCAACACCGACGCCAATGGGCTGGGGTGAAGTTTACCCAGCGCTGCAGCAGCAGGTGATCGATGCCGTGGAGGCACAGCATCCGGCCAGCTTCGGGTCACGCCTTTACGAAGTGACCAAATACCTGACGAAGACGGGTCATTTCAATCTGATTACCGGCGTCGTCACCTCGGCAGCCTGGTTCGACAAGCTGTCACCGGAACTCCAGACCATCCTCCGGGAAGAGACACTGGCAGCCGGCGATTATGCCTCGAAGCTTACGCAGGATTCGCTTGCCGGCATCGAAGCCGAATTCAAAGCCAAGGGCATGACGGTTACCGAAGTCGACACGACGCCGTTCGTGAAGGCGACCGAAGGCGTCTACGAAAAGCTCGGCTACGGCGAGCTTCGCACGAAAGTCGATGCTCTTCTGAAATAGGAATCAGCGGGCCAGCGCATTGGGGGATGCGCTGGCTTCTTGCTGCTGTGGCGCAACGCCGGCACCTCACATCTTTCAGCACTCGGACGGGAGGGCACATGCCTGAATGGTACAATCGGCTTGAGGAACTCGTGTCGAATGCACTGCTGGCGATCATCACCGGGCTCGTCTTCATGGCCGCTGTGGCGAGAACACTTGGTTCGCCGATGATCTGGTCGGTCGACGTCGCACAACTCCTCTTTATCTGGCTGTGCTTTCTCGGTGCGAACCGCGCCATGCGGCTGAAAGCTCATATTGGCGTCGATATGCTGGTCCGTAAACTACCCGGCATGTCGCGCTGGATACTGGAGCTCACACTCGGCTGTCTCACGCTCGCCTTCCTGCTGACTCTCGCGGTTTCAGGTTATCGGCTCACCGTTCTCAATTGGCAGCGCATCTACGGGGACAGTGGCATTTCCTACGCCTGGGTCACCATTGCCGTACCGGTCGGCTGTCTTCTGATGAGCATCACGGTGGCTGTGAACATGCTCAAGGCAATCCGCAATCGGCAACTGGTCTTCTACGGATCTCGATCCAGTGAACTCGACCGTGTCGATAGCCAGCTTGGGTGACGGGCGATGCTGCTCCTTGTGACTATATTCTGCATTCTGATGTTTCTCGGATTGCCCGTTTCATTGGCGATCGGCATTTCCGGCTTCACATTCTTTTTGCTGAACGACACTGTCCCCGTCAGCATCGCTGTCCAGCAAATCGCAACATCCTCGCAGAGCTTCCCCCTTCTGGCCGTGCCGTTCTTCGTGCTGGCCGGTCATATGATGAATAAAACCGGGGTCACCCAGCGCCTGATCAACTGCTCGAACGTCCTCGTCTCGTGGATGGCGGGTGGGCTTGCGCAAGTCTGCATCCTGCTCTCGACATTCATGGGGGGCGTGTCCGGCTCCGCCGTCGCCGATGCCGCGATGGAAGCGCGCATTCTGGGGCCGGAGATGATCCGTCGAGGCTACTCGCGCGGCTTCACCTGCGCTGCCATTGCCGTTGGCTCGCTGATCACAGCGACCATTCCGCCGAGCCTGGGCCTGATCCTCTACGGATATGTTGGCAACGTCTCGATCGGCCGCCTGTTTCTTGCCGGCATTATCCCAGGGATGCTGATGATGATCGGCCTGATGACGGTGGTATGGATCGTCGCACGCAAGCGCGGCTATCAATCCTCGACTAAGGAATTGCCCAGCGGCCGTGACGTCTGGCGGGCAATTGTCGATGCCAAGTGGGCCCTTCTGTTCCCGATTGCCCTGCTCGTTGGCATCCGTGGTGGCGTTTTCACCCCGTCCGAGATCGGCGCCTTTGCTGTCGTCTATGCGATTGTTATCGGCATGTTTTTGCACAAAGAGCTGACCTGGAAGGGATTTCAGGAAGCCCTTTCTGATGGCGTCGTCGACGTTGGCGTCATCATGTTCATCATTCTCATGTCGGGCCCCGTCGGCTACGCGCTGATCTTCGAACAGACGCCGCAAGACATGGCAGAGTGGATGCTCGGACTTTCGCAGAATCCGACTGTTATCGTTCTTCTCATCCTGCTGTTTCTGCTCATTCTCGGCACGGCCTTGGAAAGCACTGTGATGGTGTTGCTGCTGACGCCGATTTTCGTGCCGATCGTCACGAAGCTGGGCGTGGACCCCGTTCATTTCGGCATCCTCATGATGTCGATCGTCACTCTGGGCAGCATGACACCGCCAGTCGGGCCCGCCATGTTTGCGGTGTGCACAATCCTCAACACACCAATCGAGGAATACACGATTGAGAGCTTGCCGTTCATCGCGATGATCTGCTTCATCATTCTGCTGCTCACGTTCACGCCGGGCCTGGTGCTGTGGCTTCCGAACCTGCTGATGTGAGCGACAGGCACTGGTCCGCAGGGAATTGAGGCGATGCTCGAAGCTTGGAGATGGTTTGGTCCCAACGACGTGGTGCCACTCAAAGCGATCCGTCAAGCGGGCGCGAGGGGAGTTGTCACGTCGCTGCATGACATTCCCTACGGCGTCGCCTGGAGCAGCGAAGCCATTCGCGAGCGGCAAGCTATCATCGCAGACGATCCTTCGCTGGGTCTCCACTGGGCAGTCGTCGAGAGCCTGCCGATCCACGAGAGCGTGAAAATTGGCGCCACGGATATCACCGGCATCGTCGACAATTATCGCACCTCGATGCGCAATCTCGCCGCGGCGGGCATTCATACGATTTGCTACAATTTCATGCCGGTGATCGACTGGACGCGGACAGATCTTGCGTATCCGCTGCCGGGGGGCGGACGCGCGCTGCGTTTCGCTGCACATGAATTTGCGGCCTTTGATTGCTTCATGCTGCAGCGACCGGGCGCGGAGGCCGATCATCCCGAGGATGCGGTCCGGCGCGGCAAGGTGTGGTTTGACCAGTCATCCGAGTCAGACCGTGATCGACTGCTATCCACGATCATGGCGGGTTTGCCTGGGGCGTTCGACCGGTACGACAT
>JAEYYQ010000536.1 GCA_023428365.1 Pseudomonadota bacterium
GTTTATGTCCTCGTCGGATTGTCGGCGCTGTATCAGCTGGTGCCGTTGTCTCAGGCATTCTCCACCGATGAAGTGGTCGCCGAACGTGGATCCGAAAGCCTTCGGCGCGATCGCTTTGGCGAGTGACAGTTCGCTTGGTTTCGCTTGGTCATGACAATTCGCCCGCCGGTGACGACACAGGCGGGCGACGCTTGTCATTCGGCAGGCAACCGTCAGTTCGGTGGCACTCGTGACCGAATGCAACCGTCGTCCGGTCAATCAGCCTCGCCGCCGCGCCTCTTTTCGCAGTTCTCTGCGAGCGAGGTCAGGGCTGAGACGAAGGCATCTCGCTGCCGGGTGGGCACCATGCTCATGACGTGCTCATCGACCCTGTCCACGGCAGGCCGCACCGACGACAGCCGCGCACGGCCCTGTCGGGTCAGCTTGACCGTATAGGCGCGCCTGTCGGTCGGACTGCGGCGACGTGCGACGAATCCCTTCGCCAATAGCCGCTGTACGACCTCAGACAACGTCGATCGATCGATGCCCGTCTGCTTCGTCAGCATCGCTTGCGAGGCACCATCTTCCAGGTTGTCCAACGCAGCGAGTACCGCGAACTGACGAGGTGTCATCACATCGATTTCACCTTCGAACATGTTCGACGCGCACTGCATGGCTCGATAGAGCAGGTGCAGTACGGAGCGGTTCAAACTCTTCTCTTGATATGTCATGTTCATCCAGACGCTCTTGCAATGCACTGTCCAAACACGAAGAGGTTCCATCAGGTTCCCTGTTTGGATGGCTTGTGTGCAGAGTTCTTTCCGGTTCTGCCTTTAGACGGGCGCGCACCCCCTTTTTTAGTGGGGGCAGGGAGCGTTTGCCGCAGTTCACTGAACGCCGCCCAGGGGTCAGCTGAAAGATGATGCAGGCGGGTTGTCAGGTTGGATACGCTGTAGTGTGCAGGTCCGACCCCTGAATTCAGTTCTTCCCAACCAATCGGTGTAGAAACAGGCGCTCCGTCGCGGGCGCGCGTTGAATAAGCGGCCACCGCCGTAGCTCCGCGTGCATTGCGGAGGTAATCGATAAAGATCCGCCGGTTGCGCGAGCGCTTTGCCATCGAGGCCGTGTAGCGCCCTGGCTTCAGCGCGGCCATGTGCTCAGCTACGGAGTGGGCATACTCTTTGGCTGCTGGCCAGTCCGCTCCCGGACGGAGTGGCACCACAACGTGCAATCCCTTGCCACCCGTCGTTTTGATGAAGCTCTCAAGACCATCCTTGCTCAGGACACTGCGCACCTCGTGGGCGGCTTCGATCACGTCTGTCCACTGCAAGCCCGGCCCCGGATCGAGATCGAACGTGATCCGGTCCGGCCGTTCGATATCGTCGATAAGGCTGCCCCAGGGATGCAGCTCCAGCACGCTGGCTTGAACAAGCCCCAGCAGGCCATCGAAGTCTTCGATGTAGAGGATGTCCTGATCGTCGCCGTGCGGACGGATTTTTTTGATGCTGCTATCGAGCCCTGCCCATGCGTGTTTTTGAAAGAAGCAGGTTTCGCTGATCCCCTCCGGGCAGCGTAGCAAACTGAGTGGACGCCTGACGATGTGCGGTGCCATCCACGACCAGATTTCCGCATAGAATTGAGCGAGACCGAGCTTGGTGACGCCGACGTCCGGCCATAGCAGGCGTTCGGGATGCGTCAGCTTGCTGTCGTCGAACTCGGGCAGGCGAGGAGCTCGTGCAGGTGCGGACATCGTTTCCTCCGATATTGCCTCGGATGCAGCCTTATCGTCGCGAAGTCCACGGAATACGGAATGGCTGATAAGGCTGCCATGTGTCCAGTTGCGAAACTCGATGTCTGCGACAATTTCCGGATCGGTCCAGCGTAAGCCACGGCCCTTTTCCTCCGGCGGTAGATGATCGAGGGGAGGCGTGGAGCGTTTCAGCGGCTCGAGTTTCTTGAACAGCGCGGCAGTCTGCTCCTCGCTGAAGCCGGTTCCGACGCGCCCGCGATAAACAAGACGGTCTCCATCATATTGGGCGAGTGCAAGTGAGCCGATCGCGCGGCGCGTGGTGGTGGAGGCGGAATATCCGATCACGACGAATTCGTCGCTATGCGTGCATTTCGACTTGATCCAATCGCTGCCGCGGCCTGATTGGTAGGGGCGGTCGATGCGTTTCGATACGATCCCCTCGAGGCCCATCCGACACGCCTGGTCGAGAACGGCTTTGCCGTCGAACGACAGATGCTCGCTGACGCGGATCGGGCTGTCTTCGGGCAATCCTGCAAGAATCTCGCGGAGTTGCTTGTTGCGCTTTGACAGAGGGAGATGCCGCAGGTCTTTGCCATTGCGAGAGAGCAGGTCGAACGCGTAGTAGCGCAGCTCATCGCTCTGGCCGTTCTTCAGGGCGAGCTGGAGCGCAGAGAAGCTCGGTACGCCGTTGTGCTTCTCGACGACAAGCTCTCCATCGATCACGGCGGTGTCCGCAGAAATCGCCTTGAAGGCTTCAGAAAGCGCGCCGAATTTCCCGGTCCAATTCAGGCCACTCCGCGTGAACAGCATGACCTTGTCCCCGCCTTTACACGCCTGAATGCGATATCCATCGAACTTGATTTCGTGAATCCATGACTTGCCCGTTGGCGGCTTGTCCGCGAGCTTGGCGAGGCAGGGTTCGATAAATGACGGCACGGCTGTGCCTGCGCCAGACTTGGCGACAGCTTCGACGGATTTACGTGTAACGACGGAATTGGGTTTTTCGTCAAGAATGTCGGGGTCTTTCTGGCCGCGTGCGGCGTCATCATCCGATTTGATCAGCAGCCAGCTTTCCTGCTTTTCCTTCGGCCGGCGCTTCATGCGGACAAGGTGCCAATGCCCCTTGAGCTTGCTGCCGTTGAGGTCGAATGCGAGATGGCCCTTCGCCAGTCCCTTGTGCGGATCGCCATCCGGCAGCCACGTCCCGCGATCCCAGACGATGACAGAACCGGCGCCGTATTGCCCTTTCGGAATATTGCCTTCAAAACTGCCGTACTCGAGCGGGTGATCTTCGACGTGGATGGCCAGCCGCTTCTCGCCAGGAACGAGACTAGGCCCTTTTGCGACGGCCCAGCTTTTCAGTGTGCCATCCAACTCAAGTCGCAAGTCATAGTGCAACCTGCGTGCGGCGTGCTTTTGGACGACAAACGTTAGCTTGTTGTCGCCGATTGTTTTGCGCTGTGCGCCACGCGGTTCTGAGGTTTTGGAGAAATCACGTTTCGTTGTGTAGTCCCGCAGGTCCACACTCACGAGGCCCTCCTGGTGCTCTTTTTAGTATGTGGCCGCCGGCTGGAGCGTGCCGCGGTGCGCGCCTGCGATGGCCGGCGGGACGAGGAGGCGGATCGCGCACTGCTACCGGTCTCGCCTTCAAGGCTGCGGCGCAAGGCTTCCATCAGATTGATGGTCTGGCGCTGAGGCGGCGCAGATGGAGCTGGCGCTGCCTTGCCGGACCGCTTCGATTCGATCAGGGCGACGAGAGCCTGCTCATAACGGTCCTGGAATTTCTTCGGATCGAATTTCGCTGATTTGCGCTCGATGATATCGGTGGCGATCGAGAGCATTTCATCCGGCAGCTCCATGTCGGAGATGCCCTCGAAATAGGCCTCATCGCTGCGCACCTCGTTGGCATTGCGTAGCGTTGTCGCCAGAAGGCCTTTACCGCGTGGCTCGATCATCAGCATCCGCTCGCGGCGCGCCATGACGATGCGCGCGACGCCGACCATATGCTCCTTCTCCATCGCCTCACGGATAACGAGATAGGCTTCCTCGCCGATTTTATCGTCAGGCGCCAGATAATACGGCGTGTCGAGATACATCTCGTCGACCTGATCGCGGGGTACGAAATTGTCGATATCGATGGTGTGGGTGCTGTCGATTTTTACGGCGTCGATTTCATCGTCTTCGACATAAACATATTGATTCTTGGCGACTTCGTACCCACGCACGCGGTTTTCGGAGTCGACCGGCTCCTGAGTCTCGCTATCGACCACAAGGTATTTGGTACGATTGCCGGTGTCGCGATTCATGACGTGGAACGAGACCCGCTCGCGGCTGCTGATCGCCGGAAATAGGGCTACCGGGCAGGAAACGAGGGAGAGCTTGAGGTAGCCCTTCCAACTCGATCTCGGCATGGTCTTCGCAGCTCCAATTTACGCAAATACAAATGGAGAAAAGCGCGTCGCACATATAAGCGCCGGGCGGTATGCCGGCTCAATCTTGCAGCATTGCGCTTCTTGCTATTCTGTCCGCCTTATCCGGTTCGCCGACGGGATCGCGCTCAGGACCGCCCGGCTGACGCGTCGGATCGATTGGCGGCGGCACAGGCATCGGATCAGGTGTCTGGCCGGGGACATCGCCCGGTTTCGGAGGATTGGGGTTTGGATGCGGCATACGACGCTATCCTTTCATCGTGGGTTTCACGGGCGGCTAGCGCGAGCGGTTCTCGCCACCTTTGCGGCCGGCTTGCGCAGCCAGATCGCGATCAAGCGAAAAACTGCGCTTTTCGGCAGGGACGCTTTCACCGCCTTTGCGTCCGGCCTGGGCAGCCAAGGCGTGGTTCTGCGAGAAGCTACGCTTTTCGCGCGGCACGCTTTCGCCGCCCTTTCGCCCGGCCTGAGATGCCAGACTATGGTTCTGTGAAAAGCTGCGCTTTTCAGCAGGCACATTTGCTCCGCCCTTTCGTCCGGCTTGGGCCGCAAGCTGGGGATCCTGGGCGAAGCTACGTTTGAATGAGGGGACGCTTTCTCCGCCCTTGCGGGCAATGCTGCGCTGCTTCTCTGGATCCATCGAGGCGAAGCCACGCTCGGAGGACGGGTGCTTGGAGTCTTCCATGGGGATATTCCCGATTTCCCGATGTTTCTCTCTGAGAGGAAACGGTTGCCGGCTTATCGCGTTCCGTGCGGCTCTGCTTGTGCTCAAGTGCGCATCGGGGATGCTGTTGCTTGCTTCCTCTCTCGTCAGATCGGGAACATCGAGAGGGGGCGCACGTTCCAGTATTGAACGCGATTTTGAGGGAGGCACCCCATGGCTCGTGGTACTGAGACTTCGAAAACAAAAACGACGAAATCCAAGGAGATCCATCAACATCGGGACAAGGAATCACCACGGCGCGAGCCAAAGCCGTTCAAGGAGAATCCGAAGCCGGGCAGAGCGGGTCCGTATGACGATCCTGTGCGCCGCCCAGCCTAGGCAGGTACGATAACGAGCGACAGAGGAAAGGAGAGAGCATGAACAGCGCTAGAGAAACCCCGGAACGCAAACCTTCCGAGCGAGATCAAAAAGGTGAGCGTTCACCCAATACATCGCAAAAGCTCGATCCTGAAAAGGCAATCCATCTTCCTGACT
>JAEYYQ010000574.1 GCA_023428365.1 Pseudomonadota bacterium
TCAGCTTATGTCCGGCCTGACTGGCGAGCGCCTGTGCTGCGCCGATCTGGTAGGCAACGAACCGCTCGATTTCGCCGGTCGAGAAGGGCAGCCGACGACGACCGAAGCCCCAGAGATCCGGATAGCCGGGATGCGCGCCGACAGCCACGCCCTTTTCCTTTGCCGTCCGGAAGGTCGTCGCCATGATCTCGGGATCACCGGCATGGAAACCGCAGGCGATGTTGGCCGATGTCACGATGTCGAGCAGGGCATCATCATTTCCGAGTGTATATTGGCCGAAGCCTTCGCCCATGTCGGAGTTGAGGTCGACGCGGAGAGTGTGTGTGTTCATGGCTTGGCTGCGTGTGTCCGGTTGGTGGCGCAAACCCTATACCTGATCTCTGGGAGCACAGGCTATCCGCGATCAAGCCACATTCAAATGGCACGGACCACGGTAAAGTTCCCGCCAGCTTTATCCGGTAAGCAGGCTCGCTATATAAGACCCTAACCAGTCATCCAGCTTTTGAGGTTTCCGCTATGAGCGCCAGCCCGGTCGCCAATCCGCTGCTTGCCCCGTGGGCGACGCCGTTCGAAGCGCCACCATTCGACGCCATCAAGGATGGGGACTTCGGGCCTGCTTTCGAGGAAGCACTCGCAGCACACCGCGTCGAAATCGATCAAATCGCAAACGATGTCGTCGCGCCGACATTCGAGAATACGATCGTCGCGCTGGAAAACTCCGGTCGGACGCTGTCGCGCGTGTCATCTGTGTTCTGGAACCTCGCTGGCGCCAACACCAATGATGTGCTTCAGGCGATCGAGCGCGAGATTTCGCCGAAACTTGCCCAGCATTGGAACGCGATCACGTCGAACGCGGCCTTGTTTGCTCGCGTCGATGCGGTGATGCAGGCGGCCGATGCCGCCGGGCTTGATGCCGAACAGCGCCGTGTGCTGGAGCGCACGCACCTCGCATTCGTCCGCGCGGGGTCGAGGCTGCAGGGCGACAACAAAAAGCGCATGAGTGACATCATCGCGCGACTGGCGACCCTCGGCACGCAGTTCAGCCAGAATGTTCTGGCGGATGAACGCAGCTACGTGCTGCCGCTTACGGACGACGACATCGCCGGACTGCCGGACTTCGTCGTTGCCACGGCGCGCAAGACGGCTGAGGAACGCGGTGAGAAAGCGAAGTACGTGGTGACGCTGTCGCGTTCGCTGATCGAACCGTTTCTGTCATTTTCGCCCCGCCGCGATCTGCGTGAGCAGGCGTTCAAAGCCTGGACAAGCCGCGGTGAGAACGGCGGTGCTACCGACAATCGCGCCATCATTGCGGAGACACTGGCTCTGCGGCGCGAGCGTGCGCAACTTCTCGGATACGAGACGTTTGCCGCGTATAAGCTCGACAATTCCATGGCGAAGACGCCAGCCAATGTACGCACGTTGCTTGATACGGTGTGGCCCGCAGCCAAGGCGAAGGCGGCTATCGAGCGGGAAAAGCTGCAGGCGATGGCCCGTAGCGAAGGTGCCAACATGACCATCGAGCCATGGGACTGGCGCTACTATTCGGAAAAAGTGCGCAAGGCCGAGTACGACTTGGATGAGGCGAGTGTAAAACCGTATCTGCCGTTGGATCGGATCATCGAAGCGGCATTCTACACGGCCAATCGGCTGTTCGGCCTGCAGTTCAAGGAGCGCACGGACCTCGCACTGTATCATCCGGATGTACGGGCATTCGAGGTCGCCGATACGAAGGGACAGCCCGTCGGGCTATTCCTCGGTGATTATTTTGCACGATCCTCGAAGCGGTCCGGCGCCTGGATGAGTTCGTATCGCAGTCAGGAGCGTCTGGGTGGCGACATTCGTCCGATCATCGTCAACGTTTGCAATTTCGCGAAAGGCGCGGATGGTGAGCCGGCGCTGCTGTCATTCGATGACGCCCGCACCTTGTTCCATGAGTTCGGTCACGCGCTGCACGGCTTGCTGTCCGATGTTACGTATCCTTCGCTGTCGGGCACGTCGGTGTCTCGTGATTTCGTGGAGCTGCCGTCGCAGCTTTATGAGCACTGGTTGACCAGCCGTGACGTGCTGGAGAAATTCGCGCGCCACTACAAAACCGACGAGGCGATGCCTGCTGCGATGATCGACAAATTGCGCGCCGCTCAGACCTTCAATCAAGGCTTCGCCACCGTCGAGTATTTGAGCTCGGCGATCCTCGATATCGATTATCATTCCGAGGTGTTTGCCGAGGCGCATGAAACACCGTTGGCGTTTGAAACGGCGCGGTTGACCCAAATCGAAATGCCGCGAGAAATCGTGATGCGCCATCGCACACCGCATTTCTCACACATCTTCTCCGGCGACGGATATGCGTCTGGATACTACAGCTATCTCTGGTCGGAGGTTCTCGATGCCGATGCGTTCGCGGCCTTTGAGGAAACAGGAAACGTGTTCGATCCTGACGTGGCTGCCCGCTTGAAACAGTTTGTTTATGGTGCGGGTGGTCTGCGCAAAGAGGATGAGGCCTACATTGCGTTTCGCGGCAAGCTGCCAAGCGTTGACGGTTTGCTTAAACAGCGGGGGCTCGTTGCATAGCGGGCGAAAGAAAAAACATAAGACGATTTGAATTGACGAACGCGCCGGGTGCTCCCATGTTTATTCTATCCTTGAAGAAAGGAGGTCTAGGAAAATGCAACCACCGGG
>JAEYYQ010000603.1 GCA_023428365.1 Pseudomonadota bacterium
GTCTTGCGCAGGTTTCACGGCCTCGCCTAGGTTTTCTTGTTTAATTTGAGCCCGCCGCCGATGGTGGGCACGGGAATTCGATGGATACGCTGTCTCGACATGACCTGATTCTGTCCGGAGTGCCTGAGGGCCTCGATGCGCTGGTGCTCGCGCGTCTGGCGCGCGAGGCGGTGGCGGGGTCCGGATCGGGTTTGGTGATGCACGTCGCCCGCGACGATCGTCGCCTCGAGGCCCTGCAGACGGCGTTGAGTTTCTTCGATCCGCAGGTGCGGGTGATCGTATTTCCGGCCTGGGACACGGTGCCGTACGACCGTGTCGGGCCGAATTCCGAGATCGTTTCCAAGCGAATGACGGCGCTGGCGCGTCTGCTCAGCGGTGGCCGTCGCCACCCGACGCTGGTGCTGACGACCGTGAATTCCATCCTGCAGCGCGTGCCGCCGCGCGATTGGATGCGGCTTGCCATTCGTCAGGTGGCGCCCGGCCAGCGCATCGACATGAACCGGCTGGTGATGCGGCTGCAGCTTGGCGGCTTCGTACGTACCGGCACGGTGATGGAGCCGGGCGAGTTCGCGGTTCGTGGTGGCATCCTCGACCTGTTTCCGCCGGGACGGGCAACTCCAGTCAGGCTCGATTTCTTCGGCGACACACTGGAGAGCATCAAGACCTTCGATGCGGAAACTCAGCGGACCCAGAAGCTGCTGCAGAAGCTGATCTTGCTGCCGGTGAGCGAAGTCGCGTTCGGTGAGGAAGCCGAGAAGACCTTCCGCCGCCGTTACGTTGAGCTGTTCGGCGGCGCGACCGGCGACGATCCGCTGTATCAGGCCATCAGTGACGGCCAGCGCTATCCGGGCATGGAGCAGTGGCTGCCGCTGTTCCACGACAAGCTGGAGACGCTGTTCGATTACGTGGTCGGCAGCGATGTCAGCTTCGATCATCTCGCCGACGAGGCGATCAAGAAGCGCTTCGAGCAGATCACCGAACATTACGAGGCGCGTGTCGAGGCGCTGGAGATCGCCAAGTTCGGCGCGCCGCCGTACAAGCCGGTGCCACCCGATCAGATGTTCGTTGCTGGCAAGGAATGGCGATCCGCGCTGGAAGCAATGACGGTGCGCCGCTTCACGCCGTTCGAGGAAGCCGAGCGGGCGGGTGTCGAAAGCCTGCACGGGCGGCCCGGGCGCAACTTCGCGCCGGAACGGACGGGTGAGGGTGGCAATCTGTTCGGCGCTGTCGTCACCCACATCGGCCGGGCGCTGGAAGCCAACAAACGGGTGATCGTGGCGGCCTGGACGCCGGGTGCGCGCGAACGGCTGTCGACGCTTCTGGCCAGCCATGGCCTAAAGGAATTCCGCAAGGTTGATAACTACACCGACGCGCTGGCGCTGCCCGGTGGATTGCCAACGCTCGCCGTGCTCGGATTGGAGCAAGGTTTCGAGACGCCGGAATTGATGGTGATTGCCGAGCAGGACATTCTCGGTGACCGTCTCGTGCGTCCACGCCGCAAAGCCAAGCGCGCTGCCGACGTCATTACCGAGGCAACGAGCCTGTCGGTCGGCGATCTGGTCGTCCACGTCGATCACGGCATCGGCCGCTTTCAGGGCCTGGAGACGATCACGGCGTTGGGCGCGCCGCATGACTGCCTCGTCGTCATCTATGCCGGTGGAGATAAGCTATACTTGCCGGTCGAGAATATCGAACTGCTGTCGCGGTTCGGCTCCGAATCGGAAACTGTTCAGCTCGACAAGCTGGGCGGTACGGCATGGCAATCGCGCAAGGCGCGGCTGAAACAGCGGCTGCGTGAGATCGCCTCCGAGCTGATCAAGATCGCGGCCATGCGCCAGCTCCGCGAAGCGCCGGTGCTGGCGCCGCCCGAGGGGGCGTTCGAAGAGTTCATCACGCGCTTCCCCTATGAGGCGACGGAAGATCAGCAATCCAGCATCGATGCGGTCGTCGAGGGTCTCGGTTCCGGCAAGCCGATGGATCGTCTAGTGTGCGGCGACGTCGGTTTCGGCAAGACCGAGGTTGCACTGCGGGCGGCGTTCGTAGCTGCGATGGCCGGGATGCAGGTTGCGGTGGTGGTGCCGACGACGTTGCTCGCGCGCCAGCACTACAAGACCTTCACGGAGCGGTTTCGCGGCCTGCCGGTTCGCATCGGCCGCGCTTCACGTCTCGTTCCGACGAAAGAACTGGCCGAGGTCAAGGCCGGTCTCAAGGACGGCACGATCGATATCGTCGTCGGCACGCATGCGCTGCTGAGCAAGTCGATCGAGTTTGGCCGGCTCGGGCTGCTTATCATCGACGAAGAGCAGCACTTCGGCGTTGGCCACAAGGAGCGCCTGAAGCAGCTCCGCGAGGACGTGCACGTGCTGACTCTGTCGGCGACGCCGATCCCGCGCACGCTGCAATTGGCACTGTCGGGCGTCCGCGAGCTGTCGCTGATCACCACGCCGCCGGTCGACCGTCTAGCCGTCCGCACCTACATCTCGCCGTTTGATCCGGTGATTATTCGTGAAGCGTTACGGCGCGAGCGTTATCGCGGCGGACAGAGCTTCTATGTCGTGCCGCGTGTCTCGGATCTGGAAGACGTGGCCGAGTTCCTGCGCGAAGCGGTGCCGGACTTGAAGTTCGCGCGCGCCCACGGCCAGCTTCCGGTGACGGAGCTGGAAGACATCATGACTGCCTTCTACGAGGGCCAGTACGACATCCTGCTGGCCACGGCGATTGTGGAATCCGGTCTCGATTTGCCCAACGCCAACACGTTGATCGTGCATCGTGCCGATATGTTCGGCCTTGCGCAGCTCTATCAGCTTCGCGGACGTGTCGGCCGTTCCAAGACGCGCGCCTATGCCTATTTCACAACACCGCCGGGCAAGGCGTTGACCGAGGGCGCGGAAAAGCGCCTCAAGGTCCTGCACTCGCTCGATACGCTGGGCGCCGGGTTCTCGCTGGCGAGCCACGATCTCGACATCCGCGGGGCTGGAAACCTGCTCGGCGAAGAACAGTCCGGACACATCCGCGAGGTCGGCTTCGAGCTCTATCAGTCGATGCTGGAGGAAGCTGTCGCCACCCTCAAGGGCGGCGATCTGGGTGAGGCGGCCGATCAGTGGAGCCCGCAGATCGCGATCGGCACAGCGATCCTGATCCCGGATACCTATGTCAGCGATCTGCAGCTCAGGTTGGGACTCTATCGGCGGCTGTCGGGATTGGAGACGCGCTCAGAGATCGACTCGTTTGCGGCGGAGCTGGTTGACCGATTTGGCGAACTGCCGCTGGAAGTCCGCCATCTGCTTGATGTCATGGAAATTAAGGGACTGTGCCGACAGGCCGGGATCGCGCAGGTCGATGCCGGTCCGAAAGGCGCCGTCGTTGCCTTCCGCCGCAACGCATTCTCCAATCCGGAGGGGCTTGTCGCGGTCATGCAGAAGGCGCGTAACCGCATGAAGCTGCAGGCCGATCACAAACTGGTCTTCAAAGCCGACTGGGATCTGCCCGAGCATCGCCTGAAAGGCGTCCGCAAGTTCATCGCTGAGCTGGCCGAGGTTGCGGCCAAGGGGCGCAAACCGGCCTGACCAGCGACAATACGGGCATTTCTGGCGCGAGTGGGCTTGTCCTGAAG
>JAEYYQ010000605.1 GCA_023428365.1 Pseudomonadota bacterium
AGAAGCGCGCGGATATCCTCATACAGCTTGCGCGGAATAGTGACGGTGCCCGAGGCGAGATTGCGGGCGCGGGCCTCATAACGGCGTTCCGACGGCAGTCGCGCGCCCTGGTCCGTGATCTCCTTGAAAATTCTCTCGGCCCGCTGACGATGATGTTCCGCGTCCGCGCCCAGGAACGAGACCGGATCGAACGCAATCACCAGCTCGCCGCCACGTGGCGTGACGCTGCCGCTGGGATCGAACTCCCTAGCTTCCGGGCTCAGCAGATCGCCGATCAGTCCGCCGCACAGCAATTCGATCATCGTGGAGATGGCAGAGCCCTTGTAGGACCCGAATGTCAGCAGGGCGCCTTGCAGCGCGTGTGCGGGATCCGTCGTCGGTTTGCCTTCGGCGTCGATGGCCCAGCCTTCTGGAATCGACTTTCCGGCGCGCAGGTGCAACTCGACTTCGCCCCGTGCGACGACGCTGGTTGCGAAGTCGAAGACGTAAGGATTGCCGTTCGGGCGCGGCCAGCCGAACGCGAACGGGTTGGTCCCGAACACTGGCTTCGTGCCGCCAGCGGGAGCAACTGTGCTCATCCCATTTGTCAGCGAGATTGCAGCCAGGCCATCCGTGGTCAGTGCTTCGACTTCGGGCCACAGAGCTGAAAAGTGGTGGCAGTCGTTGATGGCTAGCGCAGCGATACCGTTCTTGCGGGCTTTCTCCACCAGCAGCGGCCGGCCCTTCTCGAATGAGAGAAGCGAATAGGCACCCTTGGCATCAATACGGATAATGCCGGGAGCGCGATCGGAAATCTCGGGTTCAGCATCAGGGGAGATTTTTCCAGCCCGGATGGTGTTGACGCACGAGATCAGCCGATAGGCGCCATGCGAGTGACATTCGTCACGTTGGCATGCCCAGATCGAGGCATTGATGCTGCGGGCGTGCGGTTTGGAAAAGCCGTTGTCCTCCAGGACTTTAATGCCTAGATCGTGCAGCTCGTCGAGTGTAATGGTCACAGTCTCGGTCACGATTGCTTCCATTCTCCATGGTCTGAATTCGGCAAACGGCGACTATGGGACGAGCTTGAGCGGTTTGGCCAGCGTATTTATGCCGCTCCGGGAGAGCCAGGTGTCAGCGACCGGCCGCTGCCCGATCCGCCGCTGCTTTTGCTGCCGATGCGGTCCGATCGAGATTGACCACGATCAGGCCGGCGACAATCAAACCAAAGCCCACAAGATGATAGAGGTGCAGCGCCTCACCGAGCCACGTCACGGAGAACAGCGTTGTGAACACAGGGCTAAGATAGAGAAATGCCGCGGCGCGCTGAGGGCCGACCGCCGCAACGCCGAACAGATAGCAAAAATTCCCGATCAGGGTGGGGCCAAGCCCGATGTAGCCAATTGATGCCAGCGCTTGAGGCAGTTTTGCCTCCTCAAACGCGAATGCATTTCCGCCCATCAGCAGCCAAACGATATAAACCGGCAACATGACGATCAGCAGGCCGGCCCAGGCCGTCGTGGCCGTCAGTGATATAGAGCTGATCTCGCGGCTCCATGTTCTGATCTGGAGAGAGAACCACGCGAACGCCATCGCCCCGAGCAGCGACCACAGATTGCCGATCCGGATGTCGAAGGACGTGAGCACGTCCAGGCTGCCATGCGCGACGATGATGACCGTTCCGGCGAAGGCCAAGGCGAGACCGATCCAGCCTTTCGGCCCGACAAGGCTTTGGCCGCTGACCCAGGCGATCAGCGCCACCCAAGCTGGTGTGGTCGCATTGATGATGCCCACCTCGAGCGCATAGCTCTGGTAGGCACCGCCGATCAGCAGAAACGAGAAGACACCGACACCGATGACGCCGCCGAGAGTGATGCCACCTGCATTCTGGGTCAGAGGTTGCCAGTCACGACGGATCTGCGGCAGTGCCAGCGGCGTCAGAACGAGCAGGGCCAGCGCCCACCGCCAGAACACGAGCGCGGGCAGTGGCACCAACTCGTGCGAAGCACGGGCGACGACGTGGTTGCTGCCCCACAGCGCTGCCGTCGTGAGCAGCGCGGCAAAGCCCAGCATCATGCGGCCAGACATGATGGCGTTTCCTTCGATTTTCTTTGTCAGGCGACGAGCCTGAAATCGACGATATCAGTGCCCCCCTTGAGGGCGCTGCGAGACGTGCCACGGAAGACAGACGCGCTCCGCAAAGTCGACTGCATAAAACAGCACAGTTCCCATGAGGCCGAGGAGCAGCAGAGAAACGAACACGCGCGCCGTATCGAACTGGCCTTGGGCAACGAGGATCTGGAAGCCGAGGCCGTTTCCGCCGGCGACAAACTCACCGACGATAGCGCCGACCAGCGCGAAGGAGATGGCCACCTTCATGCCCGCAAACAGGCTAGGCAGCGCGCAGGGAAAGCGGATCTTCCAGAGCACCTGCAAAGGCGAGGCTTTGGAGACGCGCGCAAGACTGATCATATCCGGATCTACAGAGCGCAATCCGAGTACGGTGTCGATGACGATCGGGAAGATGGCCAGCATGACCGCAACGGCGAGCTTCGGTTCCGTGCCAGTGCCGAGCCAGATCACGAATAGAGGCGCAAGGGCAACTTTGGGAATGGAGTTGAGCGCCACCAGCAGCGTGTAGACCGTACGTTCCAAGAAGCGGGAATAAACAATGCCAACGGCCAGAAACACGCCCAAAATAACGGCGATCGCAAACCCGGCGGCGGTGATCGCGAGCGTGTATCCGGAATGACGCAGGAACACACCGGGCGTCGTCAGGAATTCGGCGATGACCGTCGATGGTGCGGGTAGGATCAGTGGAGATGGCTTGAACAGGAATACGCTCAGTTCCCACAGCAGCAATACGCTCGCCACGATCAAAACAGCATCGCGCGTGCGGCTTTCCAATAATAGCAGCTTGCTGATCCCGCTCTTCATTCTTTGAGAATCCCGAGTTCTGCAAAATGGTGGCGGATGTGGCCTGCGTATTCGCCGAAGCGTGGCGTTTCGCGGATCGACAACGGGCGTGGACGCGGCAGGTCGATGTCGATGACCTCGACGATCCGCCCCGGCGAGCGCGACATCAGAACAACGCGGTCCGAGAGATAGACCGCTTCGGCAATGCTGTGCGTGATGAACATCACGGTCTTACGGCTGTCCTGCCAGATGCGCGTGAGCTCGACGTTGAGATCATCGCGCGTCATGGCATCGAGCGCGCCGAATGGCTCGTCCATCAGAAGGAGTTCAGGATCGCTCAGCAGCGCACGGCAGATCGATGCGCGCTGACGCATGCCGCCCGACAGCTCCCACGGATGCCGGTCCTCGAACCCGCCGAGCCCGAAGCGCTGCAGCAGTTCAATGGCCCGATCTTTGACGTGGGCGCGCTTGTGGCCGAGAAATTCGGCCGACAGCAGCACGTTGTCGAGGATGGTGCGCCAGTCGAGTAGAACGTCGCGCTGAAACACGACGCCAAGCCGATCAGGCGGACCATCGACAGTTTTGCCGTGGACCGAGATGTTGCCGGAGCTGATGCCTTCCAGGCCCGCGACACATTTCAGAAGCGTGCTCTTTCCGCAACCGGACGGGCCGACAATGCTCAGGAACTCACCGGTCTTGATGTCGAGATCGATGTCAGACAGCGCCGTCACATCGCCACGCGGGGAAGGGTAGACCTTTCCCGCGCGCGATATCGTGACGTACGGCTCTGTTTTCGCCGTTGTCATTGGCGTATTACTGAACGAGATCGTTGGTGAAGAAGTCGTCGGCATTCCAACCGGCTTTGACAACGCCGGCTTCTTCCATCGACTTCAGCGCTGCTTCCCAGTCAG
>JAEYYQ010000628.1 GCA_023428365.1 Pseudomonadota bacterium
TCACCGACCAAACCAACGGCGGCGCCGGTCACGGCGAACAATATGACGGCTACCGGCACATTTCCTGAAACCGGCGCACCTGAGATGATCGACAGGTAGGCGAAACCCGTACCGAGCGCGGTTGCAAACAGCGACGCCCACCGGTCAAACATGAAGCCTGCCGCGAAGATGCCGGGCAGAACGAAGAAAAAACCGACAAAGCCCGAAAGATTTTGGAGGCCGACTTGTACCGCGATGCAGAACGCCATGATGACGGTGGTTGTCGCGTACCGGACCCACACAGGTAGCGGTTTTACGGGGAGGAATGAGAGAAGCTTTTCCATCAATCGTATCGTCAATTATCAATCTGTCAGCGGCGCTGCGCATTATCATTTTGTTGGCAGCGTGCCAATCTGTTCAAGACTTATTGTTGAGCCACTCAAGGTAAAACCCCATCACGCGCGCGCGATGACGGCGCCCAAAAAGTCTGGTGTGAGCGGTTGTCATGCATCTTCATCAGGGTCAAAGGGCCAGCCCCCGGCAACGATCCTATCCTGCTCGGTAGCAAGCGCGTAGGCGATCCGCCTGCCGATCACCTCAAGCGAGTTCAGGCGGCCATCTCTATTGGCGATCAGATGCGAGATGGCATCCACTACCAAATCCACGGCATACGCGGCATCGACGTTTTTGTGGTATTGGCGGATGGCAGCGGCGAATAGCCGGACGGCGGCGAGGCCTGCAGCGCTCAGGATCAGGGGATCGACCCGCGCAAACGTGTGGGTATGGATCCGTTGGGCCAGTTCTTCGTCGCACACAGCTGCTGACACTTCGGCAACGAGATCGGGCGCAACGTCGGCGAGGTCACTGATCACCCGCTCTTCAGTGTCCAACATCCATCCCAGGATTCGGCGGTGATCAAATGCTTCGTTCAGAAGCCGCTCAATTGACCGGGGGGCGGTCTCAGCCGCAGGCTGAACCGTAGTCCCCATCTGAAGTGGAGTGTCTTCCGTCTTACCTGGAGAACCTACCATCTCAAGTGTACGGGCGCATTTTTGATCGGCGCGAATTTGATGGGCGCAATTTTGTGCAATTACCGGCCGAGCTAGATAGATGGCTCCGGCGTCTCCGACGAAGTGACGTACTGCTCCCGGTATGATCACTTTCCGGGTTAGCGCACGGATCGTCGTTGGGCTCGTGATCCCCAGTCGTCGGGCAGCGTCCTCGCGGCGCACTGGCACCGGCGAGAGCAGTACCACCAGGATCATGGCCACGACGTTCGACGGTTGTGCGAGAACATCGCGAGGCAACATAACGAAGCCGTCCCCCGCTGCCGCCAACGTCTCTGTGCAGAACGTCCGGCCTTGACGCTTGCGGGTCAACACGCCGGTCCGCTTCATCAGCGCGATGGCGGATGGGAACCGGCGCGGGCCGATCCCATACACCCTGTTGACGTGGACTTCGTTCAGCGTCCAGTCCATCCGGCTGAGCTTGATGGCCAACAAATGCAGGGCGGTGCTGGTTGGTTTTCCGTGATCGAGCAGGCGTCCGATGAGCTCGTTCGGGATCTTGATGAACCCATGGCGCATGGGAGCGGGAAAACCGGGCTCGACATTGTCTGGGGGGTCGATGGTACGAGCGTCGGAGAGCTTCACGCAACATCTCCTCTGGGCAAAGACCAAGCGATCTCGATCCGCGTATCGAGGCGTCTGGCACATGGGAGGGTTGAACCGCTGCGGCGGATGCTCGTATTGAGCAGCAAGGCCACTTCTCATGCAATACTTGAACGAACCTCGCTTAACATTCTCCACAGATTGAGTTTCTACGTGCCAGCACGTAGTTTCCAATGTCTACAGGTAGTCCACCGCCGTTTTCGGCATTGGATTGCAGTCGGTATTGGGGCGCGGACCTAGTCGGCTACCGTTTGGAGAGCTGCAGCTGCGCGTCTGTCAGGGCTGCGAAGCACGTCGTGACCGCGGCTGCGATCAGACCCACCCAGATTGCTGTCTTCGTTGGGTCGGCAGAACCGCGACGCCGCGGCAGCCCGGCGGCGCTCGACGCAGAGATCATCCCGACCAGCAAAGGTGTTCCCGCCCGGCAGGCTTACGCTTTGCCGGGCGTCCCACGCCGTCATGGATCACGCGAGCCCATGATTTTGTCGAACCTGGCAGCGACCCGTTCGAGCGCCTCCCGCTTCGGCATCTCATAGGCGGATCTATCGTATGTCCGACGTGAGCCTTGGATCGCTCGACCCTGAACGCGCTCGCCGACATCATCTGCAATTCCGAGGTCACCCATCAGGGATCGATGTGTTCGGCGGCTGTCTCTATTGAGCTGCCAAGCTTCCATCTTCCCGCGTCTGCGCTTCTTGCGTAGGGCTGTAATCTCTTTGTCGAGCTTAACTTTCCATTTCCCGAAACCCTGGATCGGTTTCGAAGCATCCGGCAGCGTGCTGAAGCAATAGCCACCCCTCCGGCGCGGCCCCAGTAGCCTTAGAACCTCGTCTGTGAGGGGGATGACGTGCTCGACCTTGGTCTTAAATCGGCCCGCTGGCACGATCCATCGGCCGTCGCCCTTCATATCCTCCCATTTTGCTTTGGAAATATCCGACCGCCGCAGTCCGGTGAGGATCATCATCCGCATGCAGCGCCGAAAGGCATCCGGAAACTTTGCCTGTTCGACGGCCACGAGTACGTCGCGGATTTCCTCATCTGTCATGAGACGGTCACGCTCGCTCTCTACGACGCTGACCCGATAGGTTCCCTTCGTTATGGGATTTGGAAACTTCTCTCGCCCGCCCCACCAATTGAAAGCAGCTCGCAACCATGCCTTGGTCCGCGCCGCCGTCGTGCGTCGGGTGCGCTTGGTGAACCTCCCCTTGCTTGTGGCGATGCCGTCGAACAGTTCCGTCATGTCGCCTGGATCTAAACTGTAGATTGATCGCTCACCGATCGCAGGCCGAACCAGCCTATCGAACATGCTTTCTATCTGCTTTGCGGTACGCAGACGCCCCCTGACCTCTTGCTCCAGGTACAAATCCAGCACGTAATCGACCGTGTTGACCTTGGCAGCCTTGGCATGACGACGTGCCGCGCTCTTTTCGGCTGCCGGATCGCGGCCCTCTGCGATCTGACCCTTCCGCATTTCGGCCTTGGTTCGGGCCTGAGTGAGTGTGAGATCCTTACCCCAAACGCCGAGGCTCACAGTCCGCTGCTTGCCGCGGCTGTACCGGTAGATGAAAACGATCGAGCCTGTGCGGAGACGGCGGACGAACAGACGCGGCACCTCGGTGTCGCCGAAATAGCTCTTCTCCAGCTTGCCATCACGGAGATCCTTGAGGAACGTCTCGGTCAACTTTACGCGGGTGCTTGACATGATGAGCCCTTACACAGAATTTACACAACGTAACGAACGACGCGCAGGCTTGACAAGGCCCACGGAGGAACTTGCGGCTACGCGTCAAAAGCGCTGAATTTACTTGCTATTTCGGCTGTTAATGAGGAAAGTTGTGAACTGACAATGGGTTGCCAATAACCGGGACATCTGACTTTTAATCAGAGGGTCGTTGGTTCGAACCCAACCGGGCTCACCA
>JAEYYQ010000635.1 GCA_023428365.1 Pseudomonadota bacterium
CCGACCCGGAATTCATGGGCCGTAATGTCTTCCACCTTGATGCTGTTGTAGGCGACAACCCCACCGCTATCGCGCACGGCACCTGTCTCGGCATCGCCCAGCATCAGGAAGCGATATCCGATATCCAAATTGAACGGCCCGCGCGCCTCCTGATAGATGATCGGGTCCTTGGCGCTGCCGCCGGGCATCGATCGCGCACCGAAGTTGAGCGACACACCCGCCATCAGCGCGCCAGCGAAGTTCCACTTGCTCCCACTGTCGACGCTTCCGACACCGGTGATCGTCCCCGACGACGTACCGTGATGAACCGCGCCAAGGCCGAAGCCGAGATACGGACGCCAGCGCGAACCGACGTCGAAGTCGTAGTACATGTTGGCAAGAAGAACCGTGCTATCGAGCCCGAAATTGCGCGTACCCGGAACATCGAGAGCGATGCTGTTTCCGCTCGCGTCGGATTCGAACCGGTAATCGCCGGTGAAATCGATGCGGAAGTTGCGCCCGAAATACATGCCGATGCCGCCGCCGAGCACTCCGGTGTTGTCAAGCGACGCGCTTCCGAGCGAGCCGTAGCCCGCTTCGTGGAAACCTGCATCGCGGTTGACCGAGTAACCACCGTCAATCCTCATATACCAACCCATCTGACGTGCGAGCGCCGGTGGGTTGATCACATCGTCGCTGACCTCGCCGTAGAGATCTGTGGCATGGGCAGTCGAAATCGTTCCAAGCGCGGCAACGCCGGCAAGAAGCGTGAGAGCGATACGCACGATTGCAATTCCTTCGGATATGCAGTCCGGCAGCTCCAAACGGAGACCCACTACCGGACGTGAACTGTCCCGTTTCGCAACTATCGGAAAGAACCTTTAAGGGACATTTAATGCGGGATGGACTAGCGGAAACTCGCCAGTGCGGCTGAAACGCCTAGGCGGCGTAGGTGACGCAACGCGTGCGCCCTATTCGAGCCAGAGGAATAGTGGCGTGACGCTTGGATGCGTCGCCATGGGCGCAACTTGCGTCGCCCGGTGGAAGAGTTGCGGCGCAGCGGCGAGTGAGGCTTGCCCACGCTGTACGCTGCACCGCCATAGTGAGCAGCCCTTACGTATGGGCTTGTACTGGCTGCGTAGCTTGAAGAGGCGCCTTTTCAGATATCTGCGTCTTCTTCCTCAAACGCTTCGTGTTTTTCCGGCCTTCATACGAATAATTGCGGGCGGGAGTAGGCAAGTTGTGGCCTTTCCCCTTGCGCTTGCGCATAGCGGTCTCCGTGTAGCTTTCTTAGCAATTCGCTTCTCCAGCCCTCGCTCTGGTATGGCGAGGCAAGCTCCGATGAAGAAAGCGAAAGCCAATTGTCGATGTTCAGTGAAAGGAGCTGGCTACATGCCGACGATTTCGTCAGCCTCCAGCTTTGTGGCGGAGGCGCTGTTCAGCCCAAACGTCCAAGACAACGAGGCTGCTGCTCGTAGAAGCGAGCGCCCGCAGCTATCGCAGGATGACGTTTTGAAACCTACAGTCACAGCTCCGCCGTGCGTACGCTTCGTGCGACAACACAGTGAACCCATCTATGTGTGTGAGGCACGTCCCGGGTGAGGGTCGCTTGCTGCTTTTCTATTTAAAGCGAGCAAGGACGGCCCGGGCCAAGACATGCTTGATCCAGCGTCGCGCAATCGGGAGCGTTGGGAGCTGTGACATGCTGTCGAAGATAGGCAGAGCTTAGAGGAAGTCAAGCCGACGGACTGCCGCCAAAAGCAAACCTACGTGTCCGAGCAAACATCCCGCGAGGCTGCCGCCTCAAGCCGCAGCGGCCGTATGCCCAATACCGTCATCCCGGCGAAGGTCGGGATCCAGTCGCGTGACCGCGAGCACCACGCCGGATGCGATTACGATCTCTCATCCTTGAAAACAAACTCACTGCAGAAAATAAATCGCCAACGTCAGCACAAGGCTGACGATGATCGACGTCACGATGGGGAAATAAAAAACGAAGCGGCCGTCCGGGCTTTCGTATTTCATGTCGCCGGGCAGCAACGTCAGCGCGGCAGTATCGCGGCTGTGATCCCGGCGCATGCCGGACAGATAGCCGACCAATCCCAGCGCTAACATGATGATGATAACCGTGAGGAGAAATGTGCCCATGTGAAAAATCTCGACCGTGCGAACGAGCCTCAGCTGTTCGCACGACGCGCATGCCTCACATTGGTTGCATGAGCTTGGGCAATTTTCGGGAGCCAGGCCAAACCGGGCTCACCGACCAATTTCAAGCCGCAGCGGCCGCCAAGCGCACGGCATCGACGATATCGCCGACGACCAGATCGACGAGCTTCTCGTCATCGCCCTCCGCCATCACGCGGATCACCGGCTCGGTTCCCGATGGACGGATGACCAGCCGCCCCTTGCTGCCGAGACGCGCCTTGCCGCCTTCAATCGCCTCGCGGACGCGCGCGTCTTCCAGCGGCTTGCCTTCCGAATAGCGCACGTTCCGCAGAATTTGAGGCAGCGGAGCGAAGCGTCGGCAAACCTCACTCACCCGCTTGCCTGACGACACCACCGCCGAAAGGATCTGGAATGCCGAGATGAGCCCATCGCCCGTCGTTGCGAAGTCCGACAGCACGATATGGCCAGACTGCTCGCCGCCGACATTGTAGCCATGCTTGCGCATGTGCTCGACGACGTAGCGGTCGCCGACAGGCGTGCGGACCATTGTGAGATCGAGCCCACCCAGGAAGCGTTCCAGGCCGAGGTTCGACATCACCGTCGCCACAACGCCGCCGGCCTGCAGCTTCCCGGCGCGCAACCAGCTTTCTGCGATCACGGCCATAAGCTGATCGCCGTCAACGATGGAGCCCTTCTCATCGACGATCACGACACGGTCGGCGTCGCCGTCGAGCGCGATACCGATATCGGCACGCACTTCGCGCACCTTTTCGATCAACGCTTCTGGCGCCGTCGAGCCGCACTTGTGGTTGATGTTCCGGCCGTTTGGCGCCACGCCCAGTTTGATGACCTCGCCGCCAAGCTCCCACAACGCCTCGGGCGCCACCTTGTAGCCAGCACCATTCGCGCAATCGATGACGATGCGCAGGCCGTCGAGACGCAGGTCACGTGCCAGCGTGCGCTTGGCGAATTCGATATAGCGTTCCTGAGCGCTCTCGACGCGGGTCGCGCGGCCGATGTCCTCCGACTCGGCCAGCAGTTCTGTGGTGTCCGAGCCGACGAGTTCCTCGATCTCGGCTTCCTTCTCGTCCGACAGCTTGTAGCCGTCGGCATCGAACAGCTTGATGCCGTTGTCCTGGAAATGGTTGTGCGAGGCGGAAATCATCACGCCCATATCGGCACGTAGCGAGCGCGTCAGCATAGCCACCGCAGGCGTCGGCATCGGTCCGAGCAGGAAGACGTCGCAGCCGACAGCCGTGAACCCGGACATCAGCGCCGATTCGATCATGTAGCCGGACAGCCGCGTATCCTTGCCGATGACCACGCGGTTCCTGTGCTTCTTGCCATTGGCGAATATACGCCCAGCCGCCATGCCAACCTTGAGGGCCACCTCGGAGGTCATGGGATAGCGATTGGCCGGCGCGCGGATGCCATCGGTGCCGAATAGACGACGTGTCATGGCTCGTTTCTTCTCCTTCTTCGCCCGCCTCGGCGACGTGCCGAACGCAGGCCAGAGTTGCTTGAGCATCTAGCACGTTCAAGGCGGTTGCGCGATCATACGTCCAGACTTTCAAACAAGAACTAACATCGCCGTGGAGGGGACTCGCAGTTGGCGCCTCTCGACAATTGCTCGTGTTCGACAACAAACGCGTATGGAATTGAAATCTCAGCATGACTTGACCTCACGTCGAGCATTGCCCGAGCGCAACGGCCCCGTCCCCAACGACGCAGCACCCCGTGCTCTCGATTGGCCTGCCTGCACCGAATCAGCCCATACGAAGGCCTTGGCCGAAAACCATGAGCCTCCCCGTATTCGACGGGGTGCTCCCATTCCCGAAGGCTGAGAGGGTGTAGATGGCTTTCTTTCTGGCGGTGGCAAATCGCAAGGGTGGCGTAGGCAAGTCGACCATATCGGTCATGATCGCGCATGCAGCTGCCATATGGGGCAAGCAGCGCGTTCTGCTCCTCGATCTTGACTCTCAATGCAACGCGTCGCTGATCCTGCTCGGCGGTCAGGGCTGGAGCGAGGCCCGTAAGGCCAACCAGACCATCGCCGACTATTTCTACGATCTGTTCGACGGCAACAACCCGACACCGAAAGATTACCTCGTCCACGGCGCGGGCGATGTGGCCGACGGTCCGAATGGACGTCCGGCGAGCCTCTCCGTACTGCCCGGTTCGCTGCTGCTTGAGGATATCCAGGGCGAACTTTTCATGCGTGAGGCCAACCAGGGCAGCGATCCGGAGGTCATCGGCCAGCGGGTGCGCGGAAAGCTGGAACGCCTGCTCAAACGGTTTGCGGGCGACTTCGACATGGTCATTCTGGATTGCGCACCGGGGCTGTCGTTCGCCGCGCTTGCCGCCTTGCGCGCTGCCGACAAGGTGCTGGTGCCGTTCCGTCCCGACTATGTGTCACAGCTCGCCGTCGACCGCGTAGCGCTTCTGATCGAAGAAAAGCGTAATCTCGACGATCTGGAAGAGATTCCATTCGACCAGCGCCGCTATGTCTGCCTTGCGAACTACGTCCGCAATATCGGGCCGGAGCGCGTGCTCGTCGACGAAATCGCCGACCTGCATCCGATGCTCGGGACACAGCTTCCGCAGCGCGACAGCATCGCCAATGCGTTCGATTGGGTGGGACAACGCCGCTCGATGGAACAGAAATATGGTGACAGCCTCGAGGATGCCCGTAAGCTCTATGAGGAAGTATCCGCGATGATGCCAGCGTGAGCTGAACCTTTGCGGGACTTCCCGAATCGACGAGAAGTCTCGTATTCGCTGCGTCGCGCAATTCGTGACGCCGATGGCATTCACCCGAAGCCGATCACACTCTAGACGCCGAGCCGATGCCCAAAGCCACACGCACTCTCTCCGGCGCCGCCAGGGATAAATACTTCCGCGATATGTTCGGCGCCGAGGGTGGCCTGCCGAAGGAAGTCGCCGACAGGTTGTTTGTCCTTTGCAAACGCGAGATTTCACAGCTTCGCGTTCGCGAGCCAATCCCATTCCGTACACCAGCTCAACCTGCAGCCGCATCTCCGACGGCTGTCGCTCAGCCCGAGCCCACGAAGACAGAGCCAGCCGTCGATGATACTTTCGACCCCTACGCTTTCAGCCTGGTCAGCTTTTTCCGCAGGAGTGGCCGGGAAGCGCTGATGTCGCGTCTGAGCCAGATTGAATCGGCCGCCAATCTTCGCAAGCTGGCCGAAGCACAGCACGTGATGATCGGTCCCGAAATTTCCGATGCGGACGCTTTGCGTAACGCCATCGTGGAAGGCACCGAGCAACGCCTCGCCGATCGCCGCGCGGCCGCCAGCTGAAGCCCAAAAGCAAATCCCGGCGACGAGCGCCGGGATCGAGACAGTCACCGATCTGACTGCGTGATTGTTTACAGCTTCTCCAGATGCGGTACCGGATCGACCGGGCTCGAACCCTGACGCAGCTCGAAGTGCAGCTGCGGTGTGTCTGCGCTACCGGATTTACCGGCCTTGGCAATGACTTGGCCACGGCGCACACGATCGCCGCGCTTCACCGTCAACTCTTCGTTGTGGGCGTAGGCGGTGATCCAGCCGTTGTCGTGACGGACCAGAACCAGATTGCCATAACCCTTCAGCTCGTCACCGGCATAGGCGACGACACCGCCCTCCGCCGCATGAACTTCCGTGCCAACGGGGACGGCCAGCTTGATACCATCGCTCTTTGTCCCGTTGGCCCCAGCAGCGCCGAAGCCGGCAATGATCTTGCCGCGGACCGGCCAGCGGAACTTCGATGTCGCGTCAGCCGGCGCTGAAGCGACGGCTGGCTGTGCGGCTGGCGCGGCGGCCGGCGTTGCGTCCGTCGCGGTCGGGCTGGTCGGCGTCAGCGCGGCGACCTGCTGCGGCTGCTGCGCATTGATGATCACGGGCTGCGTCGGCAGCCCCGAGGCTTCCTGCTGCAGTGAAACGGCCTGCGGCTTAGCCGGAGCGGTGGCCTGCACGACAGGTTGAGCGGGACGCTCCGGTATTGGAGATGCCGCAGATGCAATCGCCTGCTTCGGCTCCGCACCGCCACCCGGCAACCGCAGTACCATGCCCGGCTTCAGTTTGCGCGGATCGGTGATGTTGTTGACGCTTTGCAGCTCAGCCAGCGGGACGCGATACCTGACGGCGATGCCATACAGATTCTCGCCGCGCTTCAACGTGTGCGTGCCAGGAGTACCGTCAGCCAATTCCTCGGCAGCGGCGTCTGGCGCGGGAGCCGAAGCCCTGTGAAGGGGCGCAACGTTTGCCGGCTCAGCCGTCTTCTCCGTCTCGAACGATCCAAGCTTCGGAAGTGGTGCCGGCTCCGTTTCCTGGGTGGGAAGCGAGGCCATCCGGCTCTCACGCTGCTGTGGCCGCGCAGAGCCGCGAGCGGCCGACGCCGTTGCGCTCGGCTTGCCCGGAAGCATCAGCGTCTGCCCCGGCTGCAGCACCGGTGACGTCAAACCGTTCAAGGTCATCAGCTCGCTGATCGACACACGATTCTGCTGCGCGATACCGTGCAGCGTGTCGCCTGGCTGGACTTCAACCGAATTGCCATCGCCAACACTACGCTGCGGGCGCGGTCTGTCGGGCGTCCTGCTCGTGTAGTCCTGTGGCGCACGCGCAGTCTCAGGCGACCGATGACTCCGCTCCGAATCCCACGCCAGCGGCGCTGGCTCGTTGGATTGAGACCTGGACGGCGGCGTGTAACTCGGAGCCGACCGGGGCGGCTCCTGATAATTGGACTGATAGGCAGGTTGCTGCGGCGGCTGGTACGGCGCCTGATAGGAGGGCTGATACGCAGGAGACTGATAACCGCTCGATGGGCTGCCGGATGGAGCGTAAGCGGATCGGTTGTCCCGGTCGGGAAGCGCGGCGACATTCACGGGCTCGTAAGCAGCGCTCGGAGCCGCATATCCGCCGCCCGAGTATCCACCGTTGGAATATCCGTTGTTGTTATAAGCGCCTGCCTCAGCCAACGAGCTGGTTGAGTTGCCGCGCATACCTTCTCTCGGAACGAGAGGTTTGTTCCCCGTCTCGGTCAGACCGAACATCGGTGAATCAAAGCGGGTCACGCCGCCACTGCATCCGGCAGCGACAACAGCCAAGCCGAGTACCACAAAGCGGGGAGAAATTAGAGATCTCAGGTCCGTCAAACGGGGAGAGGACTGGGTACGCGACATCAACACACCTCCTTAACCCATCTCTCCTCTTAACTCTGATAGTGTTAAGGGAGCCTTAACGGAGGAGGCTCTTCGCCGACGATTCGTTCTATCGAGGAGCACGCAGAAACGAATTATCCGCCATGCCGAACCGGAATTGATGAATCCCTGGAAACCAGAAAAAATCAAAGCCGCGACGTCACACCACCACCATTGCTCTGATTACAGAGAAAATGTGCGGCCATCGCGGCGCGATTGGGTCATCTCCATGGCTCGAAGCTGAATATTGGCTGACGGCCGACGTTTTTCTTAACTTTTGGAAGTATTTGGCTCGTCGGCAAGTTCGCGCGCCAACCGTTCGCCCATCGAGCGCGCCGTGAGATTGATGCTCAATGGCGTGATCGACACCCGACCTGTGTAAATCGCCCAAAGGTCGGTGCCGCCGCGCGGGTTGGACTTTTTGCGCTCGTATCCCAGCCAGTAATACGGATTACCCCAAGTGTCCGTCCGCTGATCGATCTTCATGAGGTCCTGATCGCGACGCCCCTGCTCGGTCACTGCAATTCCAGCAATGTCGTCCGGCGCCCGGTCCGGAAAATTCACATTCATCAGCACACCGGTATCCCACTCGGACGCCAGCAGACGACGCACGATTTCCGGGCCGTGCGCGCGCGCGGTATCCCATTGAATGCTGTCCGGCGCCTGAAAACCCGTAGCGAGGCTCATGGCGACGGAGCGCACACCCAGCAATGTCCCCTCGATGGCCCCCGCGATCGTCCCCGAATAGGTGACATCGTCGGCCATGTTGGCACCGCGATTGACGCCCGACAGCACCAGCGTCGGCCGTTCCTCGCGCAGCAAATAGCGGATCGCCATGATCACGCAATCGGCGGGGGTGCCGCGCACGGCGAAAGTCTTCTCGCCAACCCTGCGCATGCGTATCGGCTCGCGCAGCGTCAGCGAGTGCGACGCGCCACTCTGATCGAGCTCAGGCGCCACCGTCCACACGTCATCGGACAGGGCGCGTGCGATATCGCCGAGAACTTCCAGGCCAGGAGCAGCGATGCCGTCATCGTTGGTGATCAGAATGCGCATCTTGCTCCCTTATCTTCTCGTCAGGTGGCTGGAGCAATCCGCACAAGCCCGCCCATGTAAGGCACCAGCGCCTGCGGAATTACGACAGAGCCATCAGCCTGTTGGTAGTTCTCAAGGATTGCAATCAGCGTGCGTCCGACGGCCAGCCCCGAACCGTTGAGTGTATGCACGAACTCCGGCTTGCCATCTTTCGGGCGATAGCGCGCATTCATACGGCGGGCCTGGAAGTCACCGCATACCGAGCAGCTCGAAATCTCGCGATAGGCGTTCTGCCCCGGCAGCCAGACTTCGATGTCATACGTCTTGCGCGATGCGAAGCCCATGTCGCCCGTGCACAGAAGCATGGTGCGGTAGGCGAGCCCGAGACGCTTTAGAACCTCCTCCGCACACGCCGTCATACGCTCGTGTTCTTCGCTGCTCTGCTCCGGCGTGGTGATCGACACCAGCTCGACCTTGGCGAATTGATGCTGGCGGATCATGCCGCGCGTGTCGCGTCCCGCAGCACCTGCCTCGGCGCGGAAGCAGGGCGTGTGCGCCGTGACGCGGATCGGCAGGTCGGCTTCGTCCTGGATGCTTTCGCGCGCGAGGTTGGTCAGGGGCACCTCGGCGGTCGGGATCAGCCAGCGGCGGTTGGCAACAGCCTCGCCTCCTTTGAGCGCTCGCGCGGCAGCACCGTCCAAAGCCTCGAACTGATCTTCCTCGAACTTCGGCAACTGCGCGGTCCCGAACATCGCCTCGTCGCGCACCAGGATCGGCGGCGCAACTTCGGTGTATCCGAACTCGCCCGTGTGCAGGTCGAGCATGAAGGCGGCGAGCGCCCGCTCCAGCCGTGCCATCGCTCCCTTAAGCACGACGAACCGCGCCCCCGACAGCTTGGCCGCAGTTTCGAAATCCATCAGACCCA
This sequence comes from Pseudomonadota bacterium, assembly GCA_023428365.1. Lineage (GTDB taxonomy): Bacteria > Pseudomonadota > Alphaproteobacteria > Rhizobiales > Hyphomicrobiaceae > ZC4RG25. The sequence goes on from JAEYYQ010000635.1 coordinate 9,306, forward strand.
GCGCTTCGCCGAGTTCAAAATGCTGCTTCGGCGTAAAGTCGAACGTCGGGGGCGTACCGACGCGGCGCACCTCGACGTTACCGGTCTCATCCGGCCCCTCGGGCACGTCACCACGCGGCAGATTGGGAATTTGCGCGAGTTCAGCCGTCAACTTGGCATCGATCGCCTTCTCCTCGACTTCACCAGCCTGGATAGCTTCCTTGAGATCGGAGACTTCTTTCATCAGCGCCTGCGCCTTGGCCTCATCCTTCGAGGCCTTAGCCTTGCCGATCTCCTTGGAGGCGGCGTTGCGGCGCGCCTGTGCGTCCTGCAATCGGGTTAGGTTGGTGCGACGCGCTTCATCGATCTCGATCAGCTTGGCTGACAGCGGCGCCAAGCCACGCTTCGCAAGCCCGGCGTCGAACGCGGCAGGATTGTCTCTGATCCATCTGATGTCGAACACGGTCGCGACCCTTTTCTCACATCGGCCCCCCGCCGACGATGCCGAGCTATAGGACCTCGGAAGGAAGCGGTCCAGACGTCCGGAGCCTCTCATCCACGCGGACGCACGCCATACAGCGCCTGCTCGCCACAGCGATGGTCAGCAAGCTGCTGCCCGCGTTGAACCTTCGGGCGCGCTCAGGTTGAGGAGGTATCGGTGTCGCCAGTCTTGCGCTTCTTCGTCACACGATCGACCGCAATGATCGATAGCTCGTAAAGCGCCAGTGTGGGGATCGCCATCGAGATCTGGCTGATCGGATCAGGCGGGGTCAGCACCGCAGCGACGATAAAGATGCCAAGGATCGCCCAGCGCCGCTTCTCGCGCAAGGTGTTTCCATCAATCATACCCGCACGCGCCAGCAGTGTCAGCACCACCGGCAGCTGAAACATAAATCCGAAGCCGAGAATGAGCGTCATGATCAGCGAGAGATACTCACTGACCTTGGCCTGCAGATGGATCTGGACGTCGCCGGTGTTCCATTCCATCGACAGGAAGAAGCTCATGGCGAGCGGCATGACGACGAAATAGACGACGCACGCGCCGAGCAGGAACAGGATCGGCGTTGCGATCAGATAGGGGCGAAAGGCGTCGCGTTCATTGTGATAGAGACCGGGCGCGACGAACTTGTAAATCTGATTGGCGATAATCGGGAACGCCAGGAATATCGCACCGAACAACGCCAGCTTGAGCTGAGTGAAGAAGAACTCGTGCGGCGCGGTGTAGATCATCTCGATCTTGGCGTCCGCACCGGCGGCCCACTTATAGGGCACGACAAGGATGGCGTAGATCTGCTTGGCGAAGGCGAAGCAGACGAAAAATGCGATGAAGATCGCGATCAGCGCGTGGATCAGGCGCGTACGCAGCTCGATCAGATGATCCATCAACGGCGCTTGGGAGGCGTCGATTTCTGCTTGGCCGGGCCGCTTATCCTCGAGCACGTCGGTCATTGAGTCTCGCGTCCCGCCCTGCTCGACTGCTCGCCGTGTGCACCCGTATCGACGCCTGTGCCGTTATAGGCGTGAGAGGCCGATCCATTGACCGTCGGAGCCGGCTCTTCGGTGCCCGGCGCATCGGGTGACACCTCGGTGCGTGCATCGGCGATAGCCGCAGGCGCTGGCTTATGCTCGATTTCTTCGACCTTGCGCTCCGCATCGTCGATCTTTGCCGTTGCCGACGCCGCAACCGCGTCCAGCTCCGTCTTGGCTTCGTCAATCTCGGATTTCACCGACTGTTCTGCAGCGCGCAGGCTCGACTCGGCGTCGCTCTTGATCGCTTCGACGTCCTTGCGGAGTTGCTCGAATTCGGTCTCGCGCATGGCATCATCAAACTGGGCGCGGAATTCGCTGGCCTGCCGTTTGACCATACCCATGTACTTGCCGGCTGTGCGTAGGAGCGCAGGCAATTCCTTCGGGCCGACGACGAGCAGCGCCACGACCCCAATCACCAGTAATTCGGACCAGCCGACATCGAACATGATAGCGCCCGCACCTCACTGCCGCACAGCAAATCTCACCCTGCCTAGCTTACATCGCCTGGCAGATTAGCCTTCGAGCCGGCATCGGGTCCTTGTTCAGCTCGCTTTGCTGCTTTCGGCAGAACCGGTCCGTTCGACGGGCTTCAGCGTCGATTGCTCGATGACCTTGGGATCATCCGAAGCTTTGGCAGCTGTGGCCTCGTCCTCGGACATGCCCTTCTTGAAGCTCTTGATGCCCTTGGCAACATCACCCATGATGTCGGAGATCTTGCCGCGGCCAAACAGCAGCACGACGATCAGAAGCACAATGATCCAGTGCCAGATGCTGGTTGCACCCATTTTTCTGAAGACTCCCTGGCGATCCTGTAGATCGCGCCTCATTAAAATCTAGCGCGTACTATCGCAGATATAGGCGTGGGCAGCAAGCCGACCACCTCCCCGCGACAACTCAACCTAAACGGCTGAATTCAGTTGGATTCGGCAGGAAATAGCAGAACCCGCGACGGATCGACCTCGATCGAGACTTCCGCCCCCTTCTGCCAGCCCTCGCTCTCATGAACCCGCGCCTTTATGGGAGCCTGGAATCCTTGCACCGCAATTTCGACCCGGCCGACATCGCCAAGGAATTTCATCTGTAAAATGCGCCCCGGCAGCCCCTGGCCAGCGGGCTTCACCTGAATGCCCCTATGCCGCAAGCACAGAATGACCCGTCCGCCATTCGCGATCCCAGGCGCCGGAAACGTGCCCACGGGTGTCCGCACCGCGCCGTTCTCCACCCGGCACGGCACTTCGTTAACCTCCGAAAACAGCCGGGCAACAAACAGCTCATTGGGATGATGGTAAAGCTCCTCGGCCTTGCCGAGCTGGATAATCCTGCCGCGCTGCATCACCGCGATGCGATCGCCAAGGCGCATAGCCTCCTCGGGATGATGCGTTACGATCATACAGGTCGCGCGCGTCTCGCGTAGCAGCCCGAGCGTCTCTTCCTGCATGCTTTCACGCAGCTGGACGTCGAGCCCTGAGAACGGCTCATCCATCAGCATCACCGATGGACGCGGTACGATGGCCCGGGCCAGCGCCACCCGCTGCTGTTCGCCGCCTGACAGAATATGCGGATAGGATTCGGCATACCGCTCAAGCCCGACGCGCGCGAGCACGGCGCGCGCCTCGCGAGCAGCCTCCTCCGCGGGGAGCGACCGCAGGCCAAATGCAACGTTCTGGAGGATGGTCAGGTGCGGGAAGAGCGCGAAGTCCTGAAACATCAAGCCGACGTTGCGTGCTTCCGGCGGTTCGAACCGCGCCGGGCCGGCGACCTCTCGATCATTGATGAGAACCCGGCCGGCGGTCGGCCGCTCGATTCCGGATGCGATTCGCAACAACGTCGTCTTGCCGCATCCCGACGGGCCGAGCAGACAAACAACCTCGCCCGGCTCGATATCGAGAGACACGCCCTTGAGCGCAAACACATCGCCGAAGCGCCGCTCCACCGCATCGAACGTCAGACGCGCAGCAAACGTCGCTGCAGCACGCGCGCGCAGTTCCGTGTCCTCGCTACCAATTGGCTGCGTCGTGCTTCCGCCCGGCCGCCTCGACAACCACGTCCGCAAACTCACGTCGGTGCCTCACAGTGGCACGGTCCGGATCGGCTTGGTCTAGCGGTCGTCGTCCTCGGCATCGTCCATCGGTTCCTGCGCCAGCAGAAGCTGTAGCTCCTCCGGCGGCTCGTCGTCTTCGCCTTCGAGAGGCATCTCATCGGGCAGAAGAGCGGCGACGTCCGTAGGCTCGGGGACCTTGAAATCCGGCGGAAGATTGGAGTCGAGCAACCCGGCTCCCTTCAGCTCCGCCAGTCCCGGCAGGTCCTTGATGCTATCTAGACTAAAATGGACAAGAAAGGAATCCGTTGTGCCGTAGGTGATAGGTTTTCCCGGTGCGCGACGACGGCCACGCGGCCGAATCCAGCCCGTTTCCAGCAGAACATCGATCGTACCCTTGGAGGTGCTGACGCCGCGGACTTCCTCGATCTCGGCGCGCGTCACCGGCTGGTGATAGGCGATGATCGCCAGCGTCTCCAAAGCGGCCTTCGATAATCTCTTCTCGTCAGCCGCGTGTTGTTCCAACAAGTAGGCGAGGTCGGACGCGGTGCGGAACGCCCATTTTCCCGCGACACGCACCAGGTTAACGCCACGGCTGGCGTAGAACCCCTTCAATTCCTCAAGCAGCGCGGGCAATTCCGGCCCAAGACCGAGACGGGCTGAGAGCTTGGCTTCATCAAGCGGCTCGGACGCCGCAAACAGCAGGGCTTCCAGCGTGCGCAACTTCTCGCGGCGATCCGCCGACGGCAAGGTCGCGATGTTCGGTGGCAGGCCATGTTGCGGTGGCTGCTGAGGCGCAGCCTCACGCCTGCGGGGCTGACGGCTCAAACCGAGGCCGTCCTGAGCCACCGCTTCACGCTGCTCCTGCTCGGAATCCTGAGCCACTGAGAACCTCGGCGGTACCATTGCATCGCGTCCTTCGCTCTTGGTCCTGTCGTTCGAACGCGCACAGTTCTATTCGATTCACCCGATTTGGTGCCATTCGGAGGGCTTATCCAGCCGCCGCATGTAAATCGGCGCGAACGGTGCCTCCTGCCGGATTTCGACAATCCCCTCCCGGGCCATCTCCAGACTTGCGCCAAATGAACTCGCCATCACCGTCTTTCCGGCGTCCGGACTGGGCAGATAGCGCTCAAGAAACAGATCGAGCTGGACCCAGCCGCCAGCCGACTCGCCAACCAGCTTTTCCAGTCGCCGCCGCGCGTCCTTGATCGACCACACCGTCCGCGCCTTCACAACGTGGACCCGTACGATCGTCCGGCTGCGCTGCTCAGCATAGGCCTTGAGCAGGTCGTGGATCTGCGCCGTATAGGTTGTATCACGAATGGTTCGCACGCCCTCCGGCATGCCGCGCCCGAACACCTCGCGGCCGAGCCGCATCCGCGTCATCAACTTCGCCGCCACCTCTCGCATCGCCTGCAGGCGCATCAACCGGAAGGCGAGCCGCTGAGCCAGCTCCTCGCCGCTCGGTTCGGCCTCATCCTTCCCTTCCTTGGGCAACAGCATCCGCGATTTCAGATAGGCCAGCCAAGCCGCCATCACCAGATAATCGGCCGCCACTTCCAGACGCAGGAGCTCGGCCTCCCGGATGAAAGCCAAGTACTGTTCGGCCAGCGCCAGCATGGAAATCTTGGAAATATCGACCTTTTGCAGCCGCGCCATCGCCAGCAGCATATCCAACGGCCCCTCGAAGCCGTCGACATCCACGACGAGAGCATCCTGCGATGCCGGCGCCTCCTCCGGGCGCGGCATTTGCCAGTCGTCAGAGCCCGGTTCGCCCATGATGGTCGGATCGGCCGTCATAAGACCAAAAGCTCGCTCCGGTGGAAAACCTGTTGAAGATTACACTGATTCTGTAGCTGCAGCCGAAACCAGGGCCGCTTCGGCCTCGGCGACGCTGAACGG
>JAEYYQ010000427.1 GCA_023428365.1 Pseudomonadota bacterium
TGCTCATGTCTGAGTCTGGCGGCCCTAAAACGGGTCTGATGGATATCGGGAAGGAAGCCAAGCCGCCGTTTGCGGTCCTTCCCGATCCTCCTGTCGTCTTTCTCAATCGTGCAAAACGCTTGGAGGCTTTGGCTCCAGGACATCCCCTGGAAGCTTATCTTCGCTTTCTTGCGATCGTGACGCGCACGCAGCACGAGATTCTCCCCGACCTGCCGATTGCCACACTTCCGCCTCTGGATCGCATCGCGCAGGCTCTCGAGCACGGAATGCCGCCAATCGCGCGCACGTCCTTCGGGATCGATGACACGGCAATGACAACCGTTGAGCGGCTGATCGCCCGGCTTGCCGCTGCCAACTTGCCGCCCGCCACGGCATCCATCGTTCAGTCCCTGCAGCAAATCACGACGGCCGAGCGGCGCGTTCTGGCATCTGCCATCCTCAGCGATACAGGGGCCGCTGATGACGTCGCCCAGCGCGCGTTGATTGCCGCCGGCCTGCAAGTGCACTTCACGCGGCTGGCCGCACTCTTCAACGCGGATGATCTGAAACCCATTACGGACGGTGTCTGTCCGACGTGCGGCAGCGGTCCTATGACAAGTTCGGTCGTTGGCTGGCCCAATGCGCACAACTCACGCTTTTGCGCATGCCCGCTCTGTTCAACCATGTGGAATGTCGTGCGGGTGAAATGCGTGCTGTGCAGCACGACGGAAGGCATCTCTTATCACACGATCGAAAGTCAGCCGGAAACCGTCAAAGCCGAAACCTGCGAGAAATGTCACGCCTACGTGAAGATCCTCTACCAGGTGAATGACGCACCGCTTGAGCCGATGGCTGATGACGTTGCAACACTCGGTCTCGACATGCTGATGACCCAGGAGGGTTGGAAGCGCGGCGGGCACAATCCCTTCCTGATGGGCTATTGAGCAGCGAGTCCCGCACCAATGAACGACTCGCGCCCATCCCGTCAGTTCAGACTTCCCTCCGTCGATCAGGTTCTGCGGAGCGCCACTGGAACTGTCGCGGCCGAACGTTTTGGCCACGACGCCACGGTCGCTGCAATCCGACGGACCAGCGATACCGCACGCACCGTTTTGAAAGACGGTTCAGCGTCGCCGCCCGATGCGGATACGCTCGCCGCTGAAGCCCTGCGTCTCCTCGAACATGAGAACGCCCCCAGCTTGCGCCGCGTTTTCAATCTCACCGGCACGGTGCTGCACACCAATCTCGGCCGTGCCGTTCTGCCAGACAGCGCCATCGCAGCGGCCGTCGATGCCATGCGGTCCGCGGTGGCGCTGGAGTTTGATATTGGCGGCGCTGCGCGCGGTGAACGCGCCGATCATGTGCGTGGTTTGATCCGTGAGCTGACCGGCGCGGAAGATGCAGTCGTCGTCAACAACAATGCCGGTGCGGTCCTGCTCGTGCTGAATACGTTCGGCTCGGGAAAAGACGCCATCGTCTCGCGCGGCGAACTGATCGAAATCGGCGGATCATTCCGTTTGCCCGACATCATGGCGCGTGCAGGAGCGCGCCTCGTTGAAGTCGGCACGACCAATCGCACGCACCTGAAGGATTACGAGCAGGCAATCGGTGAGGACACCGGCCTCGTGCTCAAGGCGCACACGTCGAACTATCTGATCCAGGGCTTTACGAAGTCCGTATCTGCTCCGGAACTGAGCAGGCTTGCTCGCGCGCACGGCGTGCCGTTCATTCATGATCTTGGGTCGGGCGCACTGGTCGATCTCGGCCGCTACGGCTTGCATCCCGAGCCGACGGTGAGAGCGTCGATCGCGAAGGGCGCGGATCTCGTCACCTTCTCCGGCGATAAACTGCTCGGTGGTCCGCAGGCCGGCATCATCGCCGGCCGGAAGGATCTCGTTGCGCGGGTCGCAAAAAATCCGATGAAGCGCGCACTGCGGATCGACAAAATCCGGCTAGCGGCGCTGGAAGCTGTCCTGAAGTTGTATCGCGATCCTGAGCGGTTGCCAGAGGTGCTGCCGACTCTGCGCTATTTCACTCGTTCCAAGACAGACATCGCCGCCATTGCGGAGCGTTTGCGGATGCCGGTCGCTGCGGTCATTGGCGATGCGTACGACGTCGGGATGACGGATTGCGCGAGCCAGATCGGCTCCGGATCACTTCCGTTAGAGACGCTCTCCAGCGCTGGACTTGCAATTCGCCCATGCAACCGCAAGGGCGCGGGCACACGACTTGAGGCAATCGCCGTCGCATTTCGCAAGCTGCCGATCCCGGTCATCGGACATATCAAGGATGGCGCGCTGATTTTCGATTTCCGGTGCCTCGACGATGAGACTGGCTTCCAGGATCAGCTCAAGCATCTGAACATCGCAGGAGGCGCCGAATGATCTGGCGCGCCCTTTCAGCGCTGAGATCCAAGCCGCAACCAGCGGCACCGGCCGATCAGATGGCAGAAGCCGCTGCCGCGGCCGCGCGCGAAGACTATCCCGCAGCGCTGGCCATCTGGAACACGCAAGCTCACGCCGGGAATGCGCGCGCTAAAGCGGAAATTGGCCGCTGCTTCGTCAACGCGTATGGCGTCGAGCGAAATGTTGGCCTGGCGCGAGAATGGCTGACGCAGTCGGCAAAAGCCGGCGATCCGCTGGGCCAGAAACTCCTGGCAGACTTCTATTTCAACGGAGAGAACGGCACGCCGGATCGCGCCATCGCCGAGGAATGGTATTCGCGCGCCGCCAGGCAGGGCGAACCGTTCGCGCAGGATATGCTGTCGTGGATTCTGACCGAAGGCGATCACCGCGCGCCGGACTATAACGAAGCGATGCGATGGGCGCGTAAAGCAGCCGATCAGGGCGTTGCCGCATCCATGACGCGCATCGGGTTGCGTTACAACAAAGCGCTTGGCGTCGAGCGCGACGTCGAAGCCGCCGCCAGATGGTGGCGGATGGCAGCCATGCTGGATGACCCGGATGGGCAGGCAATGCTTGGCGCTGCGTATCATATCGGCGCGGGCGTCGAG
>JAEYYQ010000039.1 GCA_023428365.1 Pseudomonadota bacterium
CCCGGGAAGGCGAGCATCCCAAGCCCGCGAGCCAGGAGACCTACCGCCGGAGTTAACCCCATTTGAGCCGGGCGGGGTGCATCGGCGGAGGTCTGATCATGCTGCGAGACGCGCACCGAAAATCAGCACTGCATAGAAATCACCGTCGCACCTTCAACGCGATCTGAAAATGGCACAGCCGCGACGCTCGTCGCGGCCGGATGATTCAACTGCGGACCGCCATCCGAGGATCGGTGCTACGCGGGGCTGCCCGCTCAAAGGCGCAGACCGTCGACGCGCATCTCTTCTCCAGGATGACGACCGGCATGATCCCGGCCGTTTAATCGAGACTGCATTTCGGGCCCGAGCATCCTCGGACGCGCCTGAAACCTATGTGCTTGCCTGGTTGGCCATTCTGCCAAACCGGGCCGATGCTCCGTACTCTGCGGAACTTCTCGTTGCGCGGTTATCCGGCTTGGCAATCTCCGCGCAATCACCGTGGCAGCGTCGTCTCCTCGACCTCCTTGCATTTGTCGCCATGAACCAGCGCCGCCCGCGGGGCGGAGCAGCTCTCTCGCCTTCATCTTCAGCATCAACGAAAAGGAAACTGCCATGACACAAGCGGCCAATCTCGGCTTTCCACGCATCGGCATACGGCGTGAACTCAAGCAGGCGACGGAGGCCTACTGGAAGGGAAGCATCGATGCGCCAACGCTGTTCGCCACGGGCGCGGAGTTGAGGGCGCGCCATTGGAAACTTCAGCGCGATGCTGGCATCACCGTCATCCCATCCAATGATTTCTCATTTTACGATCAAGTCCTCGACATGACGGCGACGGTTGGTGCGATCCCAGCTCGTTTTCTCGGCGAAGTTGATGCTGATAAGGCTGACCAGAACGCAACGGCACGCTCCGCAATGGAGGCTGCAGTCAAGGGCGCCGCGCACCCCGAGCTGGATCTCTATTTCGCCATGGCGCGCGGCACGAAGAATGCGCCGGCAATGGAAATGACGAAGTGGTTTGATACCAACTACCACTATATCGTTCCCGAATTTCATAAGGGCCAGACGTTCCGACTGTCATCCCGCAAGGCGATTGATCAATTTAATGAAGCGAAAGCGCTCGGCATTATCACGCGTCCTGTCATCGTCGGGCCAGTCACCTACCTGATGCTGGGCAAGACCAAGGGTGAAGACTTCGACACCATTTCGCTTCTTGATTCTCTCCTGCCTGTCTACGTCGAGCTTCTCAACGAATTGAAAGCTGCTGGTGCTGAGTGGGTGCAGATCGATGAGCCGGTGCTGTCTCTCGACCTCTCGCAAGCGCAGAAGCGCGCACTGCGGCTCGCCTATAAGCATCTGGTTCCGTCTGCACCCAAAATCATGCTCGCCAGCTATTTTGGCGACTACGGCGATAATCTTTCAGTCGCTGCGGATTTGCCAGTTGCAGGCCATCACGCGGATCTTGTTCGTGCGCCTGCGGAGCTCGATAGATTGCTGCAAACACTGCCGGAGGGTCGCGTCCTGTCGCTCGGCGTGATCGATGGGCGCAATATCTGGCGCGCAAACCTGCGCAGTGTATTCGGCCTCATCGAGACGGCGATGGCCGCTCGCAATTCGGATATGCTGCAAATCGCTCCGTCGTGCTCGCTGATGCATTCCCCCGTCGATCTCGATGCGGAGACAAAACTGGACGCCGAGTTCAAGGGGTGGATGGCCTTTGCGAAGCAAAAGCTGAAAGAAGTCGTAGCGCTCACAGCAGCCGCTGCATCGCATAACATGACCAACGTCGCAGCCGAGTTCCTCGCCAGCGATCAAGCCGCCAACAGCAGGAAAACCTCCGCTCGCATTCATAATCCCGATATCGCGAAGCGCATGGCCGGCATTGCAGATGGAGATTTCACACGCCGAAGTCCGTTTCACGCGCGGCGCGAGAAGCAGCGGGCTTCGCTTGCTCTGCCTCCATTTCCCACAACCACCATCGGTTCATTTCCGCAAACGCCTGAAATACGTAAGGCGCGCGCAGCGAACCGAAAGGGCGAGCTTGATGATGCCACCTATGACGCCTTCCTGAAAAAAGAAACGGAAAATGCCGTTCGCATTCAGGAGACACTTGAGATTGACGTTCTCGTCCACGGCGAGTTCGAGCGCAACGACATGGTCGAGTATTTCGGCGAGCAGCTCTCCGGCTTTGCTTTTACGCAGAACGGTTGGGTGCAGTCGTATGGTTCGCGCTACGTGAAGCCGCCGGTCATTTTCGGCGATGTCTCTCGTCCGCAGCCAATGACCGTCAAGTGGTCGGCCTACGCGCAGTCGCTCACAAAAAAGCCAATGAAGGGGATGCTTACAGGGCCTGTCACCATCCTCCAGTGGTCATTCGTCCGAGATGACCAGCCACGCTCCGAGACCTGCAAGCAAATCGCGCTCGCAATCCGCGATGAAGTCGTGGATTTGGAGAAGGCCGGCATTCGGCTCATTCAAATCGACGAACCGGCGCTTCGCGAAGGACTGCCGCTTCGCCATGCTGACCGTGACGCTTATCTGAAATGGGCTGTTGACTGCTTCCGTCTCTCGGCGGCAGGCGTCGCCGATGAAACGCAGATCCACACCCACATGTGTTATTGCGAATTCAATGACATCATGCCATCGATCGCGGCGCTCGATGCGGACGTTATTTCAATCGAAACGTCACGATCGGATATGGAGCTGCTCGAAAGTTTCTCGAGCTTCAAATATCCAAACGAGATCGGACCTGGCGTGTACGATATCCATTCACCTCGCTGCCCGAGCACCGCCGACATGACCAAGCTGCTGAGCAAGGCAAAGGAACATCTGGCGTCCGACCAGATCTGGGTCAACCCGGATTGTGGGCTAAAAACGCGCCGTTGGGACGAGGTCAAGCTGGCGCTCGAAAACATGGTTGCGGCGGCAAAAGCCCAGCGCGCAGCGAGTTGAACACTACACCCAGGGAGATTTATAAAATGTGCGGGGTGCCGTGATGGCACCCCGCACGAACAACCGATCGCGTTCATCGGAGAACGATCGGACAACCACTCTATCGCTTACTTTCCGGCCGGTTTGGTGGGATCTTTCCACTCAGGAGCGTTCTGGAGGGCTTCCTTCGTGGTGTTGACCTGCACGATGAACGAGCCTCTCTGAGTCATCGCACTGGGATCGCGCTCGATTCGCAGTGATTTGAAGTCGAGGGCGACATCCCGTTCACCGATGCCAAGGAATCCACCGACGCCGATCACCGCGGCCATGACCCGCCCGTCCGGCGACAACACAAGTTCTTCAATCTCGCCGATCCTCTCGTTTGCTGCATTGCGAACCGTTGCGCCGATCAGATCGCTTGCGCGAAATTCGCCCTGCTGCTGCGTATAATACGTCGATTGATTATCAGCGCCGGTTGTCGCAGCGGGAGGCTGGGTTGCTGGCGGAGGGGACGTCGTCTGCGCTTGCGCGAACGCCGCGGTTGATGCTGCCAGAATGCTGACGATCGCGACAGATGTACGCTTCATGTCGATTCTCCGAAGTGTGAATCCTGTGACTTTCATGCCGAACAAACGTACAGGACGCTGTAAACGTTCCGCGATTTTCAACCGCCGGAGATGCGCACCGACCTTGGCAGGCGTTATTCATTGCCACAGCCGATCAGGTTCAAGTTGTCCGTTGCAATCAATTTCGTCCGACGACTGCCAATTTTGACTCCCGACTGAATAGCTGACTCGGAACTGGTCAAAGGCCGCACGGCGCACGTGCGCTCACTTGCAAACTCGATTCTTGAAACTCCATCAGAGCTGGGCCGTCGGCCAAGCCGCATGAAAATACGAAGCCAACGGATGACTATCCCAACAGATACCCTAGCCTGGGGTGAATTCGCGCTAGGCTGTAACGCCTATTTTTAGGATGGAGACGGACGAAAGTTCGGAACAACCATCAGTCAGTTCGGCACATCCGCGAAAAGTGCCCGCACAACGGAAAATCATCGCTCGACGGACAATCTATTCCATCAAATTGACAGCGCCCCATTTGCGGGTGATTAATCAATAATGCACGCATTGCGTGCAATCACTTCGCGTTTTGCGATATTGAGGTCGCTACTCAATCCCACCCCCGAAAGGAGAAACCGATGAGGCGTTGGATAGCGATGTTGGCATGCGGATTTGTCGTCGCGTCCGCTCTGCCGCTCGGCTCAGCAGCACGAGCCGATGGTTTCTACAGTCCAGTTCGTGCCGTTGCCCCCGTTTTCACGCGCAAGCTCTGCACTCCCCCCTCCAGGTGGGGTCGCACACCGGCAACCTGGATCTGTAGCGCCAGCCAGAAATGTTGCTACGACTGGGTCCTCCGCAGAGGAACCTGCGTTGCGGCGGGCGATCGCTGCTTGTGAAGCATAGCCCGCATTGAGCGACATGCGACGACATTGCTTCATGAGCCCGCGGCGACCCTGCGGGCTCATGAAACGTTTGAAGCACCGAGAACAGATTCTTCGCGACGATCGCGGAACAACTTCGCATAGACGCGGGCGACACAAAGCAGGTCGCCCCAAGTCGGCTAAGCGAAACTCTCGGCGGGTCATCTAGAGGTCAAGTATTGCCCTGACGATCACGGCTTGTGTTGCCCACCATCGTTGGCCGAAAGCGATTGCGCCTGCTTTTTGGCAGCATCGTCCATCAACTCATACCACATGGCGTTGAGCACCGCGAAAGCCGCTGCAAGTGGGAAACCGAGCAGCCAGGAAAAATACCACATGTCAGCTCTCCAATTCGTCAGTAGGCGTGGCCGCTGTCATCTCTGATCGCCTTCTCGTCGACCTTGCCCCACAGGACGCGATAGACCCAAGTCGTGTAGGCGACGATGAGCGGCAAGAAGAACGCTGTCACCACGAGCATGATGAACAGTGTGAGATGGCTCGACGA
>JAEYYQ010000433.1 GCA_023428365.1 Pseudomonadota bacterium
CGGCTGACACAATTCGACCATTTCGGCGGCGGATGGTCGCGCCGGGTACTAGCCGAGGGGAGTTCAGTATGGTTTTCAACCGCAAAGCCGACCCAAGACCAGCCAACATTGATGCGTTGCAGATAAAGACGATGGACTCGCCATCGAGTCAGCCGACACCAATCCGAACCAACGGACCGGTATCGGGGACGTCCGGCCAGGATGCTTCCGAGTCCGTTATTGGCAACGACCTCACGATCGAGGGTCAGGCCATCACCATTCGCTGCCAGGGATCCCTGCGCGTCAATGGCAACATCCAGGCCGATCTGCACAGCATGAAGCTGACGGTCGGTGAGGAAGCGATCATCAGCGGCACTATCGCCGCCGAGACGGTCGATGTCTTTGGACGCGTCCAAGGCGCCATCCTGGGATCGCGGGTCGTGCTGCATGCGAGTGCTGTCGTGGAGGGGGACATCCACAGTCAGGCTCTCGCCATTGACCAGGGTGCCAGCTTCGATGGTCGCTCGCGCAAGGTGAAGGATGTTTCGGAAATTGCACCGCAGCTCACTTCACCAACGGCACCACGCCCCAGCGCCTGAGCAAACGATCAGTTAGCCGACAGACGACCCGCCCAGCTCGCGCTCGGCGGGTTTTCTTTTGGGAGCGATGCGTGACTAGGTCGGTATCTTGTTATGACGATCCGGGATGCAGGCGAGGATCCACCGCCAGCATCCCGAAATTTAGCGCGATTGGTTCACGCCGATGGATCAGTTGCTTCGAACGACTTGGCGGCGCGCTTCCGGCCGATGAACGGCAGCAACAACGTAATGATCACCGACGCCATGATGGTTCCAGAGATCGGCCGGGTGAAGAAGATCGTCCAGTCATTCCCATAACTGATCATCGCGTTCATGAACGCCTCCTCAGCAATCGGCCCGAGGATGACACCGAGCACCAACGGCGCAATCGGAAACCGGAACCGCTCAAGAAGGTAGCCGATGACACCGAAACCGATCATCAGCCAGAGGTCGGTGAGATTGTTCCGGATCGACATCGCGCCGATAAAGCAGAACAGCATCACGAACGCCGAGACCATGGTCTCGGGAAAATCGAGCACCCTCACGAGCAGCCGGATGTAATAGAAGCCGATCAGACACATCAGCGCGATGCCGAGAAATACCGACGCGAAGATCGTGTAAACCATCGGCGCCGATGTCATCAGGATCTGAGGACCGGGTTGCACGCCGTGCAGCATGAACGCCCCGAGCATCACCGCCGTAGCGCCGCTACCGGGAATTCCGAGCGCGAGCAGCGGTATGAGCGCGCCACCGACCGACGCAGTCGATGCGGCCTGGGGCGCCACAATCCCTTCGGGAACGCCAGTCCCCATGTCCGCACGACGCTTTCCGTATTGCGCCTCGACGCCATACGACACGAACGAGGCGATGGTTGCGCCGGCTCCTGGGACCAGACCGATGATGTTGCCCAATAGGCTGGACCGCAGAAACATCCAGCGCAGGGCAAACATCTCACGAAGCGACGGAATTTTGGTCGAGGTCTGGCTGACTTTTTCGACTGTCTTCGCTTGAAAGCCCCGTTCCAGCCGAGCCAAAATCTCGCCGACGCCGTAAGCACCGACCATGACCACCAGAAATTCGATGCCGTCGGCCAGGATCGGCAGTCCGAACGTAAAGCGATAGCTGCCATAAATCGCATCCGTGCCGACACAGCCGATCAGGATGCCCAACGCCAGAGAAATGAGGGCATTTGGAAGCGATCCGCGTCCCAGCGCAATCACGCTCGACAGACCGAACAGGACGATCGCGAAATATTCGGGCGTCGAGAACCTGAGTGCAAAATCCGCCACAGGCTTGGTCAAAAGCACCATGATGATCGCTGAGATCAGTCCACCGCCGAGAGCAGCCATCAGCGTCCAACCCAGTGCGTCGGCCGCGCGGCCACGCTGCGCCATGGGATAGCCGTCCCAAAGGATCGGAACGTCTAGCGGTTCACCGGGAATGCGGAACAGAATGGCTGTAAACGCGCCACCGTAAGTTCCCGAGACATACATCGCTGTCAGCAGAATGATGGAGCCGGTCAGATCCATCTGATAGGTGAACGGCAGAACCAGAATGACGCCCATCACCAGCGTCAGGCCCGGCAGCACGCCAACAAGCAAACCGACAACGATGCCGAGGAACAGCACCAGCATATGGCTGGGCGTAAAGCAGGCAACAAACCCGGCGCCGAGTTGAGACAGAATTTCCAGCATGATCGCGCTTCCCCGAGGAGTCTAATTCACCTGCAGCAGGTTCATGACGAACTGCGTCACCTGATCGAATGGCGGCTCACCCCTCGGGAGCGAGACGTAGACGACCTTGAGAAACACGAACGCGAAAATCAGAATTCCCAGCGTTCCCGACAGCCAGATCGCCATGTGATTGCGCGCGCCGCCCAGATACATGAACGCGATCAGGAATATGTACGACGCGAGCAGAAAGCCGAGGATCGGCACTAGCACCGCGTAGCCCAGGATGAGTACGACGCCGCCGATCAGCAGAGGCAGCTGAGCCGGTGCTTCTGCATCCTCGTCTTGTTCGGATTCATCAAAGCGTTCGGCAATACCGCGAACATCGCTGTCGGCGCTGCCGAAAAACACGATCCTGACGATTTCGAAAATGCACACGGCCGCCATGAGACCGATGGCCAGACGAGGCCAGAAATCGGGTCCAAGCTGGCCAGCACGCGGCGAATAGCTGATCGTTCCAGCCAGGATGAAAAGCCAGGCTGCAATGGCGAGCCCCAGCAGATACGGCAAGGCTGACTTAATGCGCTGCGCCATCTCGGTATTTCTCCGTGTCGCATTGAACGCAAAAGGGCGGCCGCGCAATTAGCGCGAAGCCGCCCTTTATGAGGATCTCAGGCTCACGAGATATTAAGACGCGCCCGCGAGCTTCTTCATGTCGTCGAGTTGTTCCTTGACGAAGGCACCCGCCTTCGACGCATCGATGAAACTGTCCGGAGAGGCAAACTGCTCCTCGAGAAACTTCTTGAACTCCGGCGTCGCTGCGACTTTCGACAATGCTGCCGAAAGAGCCTTGACGCGCTCCGGCGGCGTTCCGGCACGCACTACGATCGAGCGGAACTGCGGCAGCGCAACCTGATAGCCCAGCTCAAAAGAACTTGGCGTATCCTTGAAGGCTGGATGCCGTTCCTTGCCGAAGATAATCAGCGGGCGCATCTGATTGCCCTTGAGATATGAGCCGACGTCGCCAGCCTGCTCATAAAGGGCATAGGCGTGACCGCCGAGAATCGACACATAGCGCTCACTCGGCTTGGAGAACGGCACCTGGACGACCTTGATGCCCTTGCCTTCCATATACTTCAGCGTGAAGTCGTCGA
>JAEYYQ010000054.1 GCA_023428365.1 Pseudomonadota bacterium
GTTCAGGAAGATGCCGAAGATGCCCAGCGTGAACAGGCACGCTGCGACTGTGAGGTAGTGGCCAAGGCCGATCGTTGCGAATTCCATCGTGGCCTCTCGCTCAACCTCGAGTCTCGCCGGACGGCACAATGGCCTGCCCCGGCTCGACCTTGACGATTTCGATGGCAGTTGCCGGGCTGCGCGCGACCTGCTCGGCTATCGACTGGCGCTTGACGCTCGGCTTGTGGCGCAACGTCAGAACGATCGCACCGATCATGGCGATCAGCAGAATGATGCCGGCCGACTGGAAGAAGAAGACGTAGCGCGTATAGAGCAACTGGCCGAGTGCTTCAGTATTGGTGACGCCCGAGCCAGCCGTCGGGAACGGGGCTGCCGCGACACCCGATACGCCGGGACGGATATAGGCAAAGCCCAGCACCATGATCAGCTCGACCAGCACGATGCCGCCGACGAGAGCCGCAAGCGGTGCATTGCGGATGAAGCCGCTCTTGAGAGCTGCGAAATCGACGTCCAGCATCATGACGACGAACAGGAACAGCACCGCCACCGCGCCGACGTAGACGATCACCAGCAGCATCGCCAGGAATTCAGCGCTCAGCAGAATGAACAGTCCGGCTGCGTTGAAGAACGCCAGGATCAGGAACAGAACGGCGTGCACGGGATTCTTGGCGACGACGACCATCGCGCCGGACATCACGCTCAGAACCGCGAAAAGATAGAAGAAGAACGCCGTCAGGCCCATCGTGTCCCGTCCGATTTCCTGTCGCGCCAATCGCCTTGTGGTCCGGCCTTCGCAGGCGTCACGATCCCGCGAACCACCGAACCGAACCGGCCATGCGTCGGCCAATTAGCCCAAGCCGCCCGAGAAACCAAGCGGCAAACGCCCCACATGACTGGTCCATCACCACGCATCAGCGATACCTGGCGTCGAGCGCAATGTTCTTGGCCAGCACCTTCTCCCAACGATCACCGTTATCGAGCAGGCGCTGCTTGTCGTAGTAGAGTTCCTCGCGCGTCTCCGTCGCGAACTCGAAGTTCGGGCCTTCGACAATGGCATCGACTGGGCAGGCCTCCTGGCACAGACCGCAGTAGATGCACTTGACCATATCGATGTCGTAGCGTGTCGTGCGGCGCGTGCCGTCGTTACGGCGCGGCCCCGCCTCGATGGTAATGGCCTGCGCCGGGCAGATCGCCTCGCACAGCTTGCAAGCAATGCAGCGCTCCTCCCCGTTGGGATAGCGGCGCAGCGCATGTTCGCCACGAAAGCGCGGGCTCTGCGGGCCCTTCTCATACGGATAGTTGAGCGTTGCCTTCGGCGCGAAGAAGTATCGCATCGTCAGGAAGAACGCCGACACGAACTCCGCCAGGAAGCTCGCTCTGATTGCATTTCCGATCGCAGCCATCACATGCCTCCGCCCTTATGGGGCGATCCCGCCGTAGTGAACGATGCCCGCGACCACGATGACGGCAGCCAGCGACAACGGCAGGAACACCTTCCAGCCAAGACGCATGAGCTGATCGTAGCGGTAGCGGGGCACCATGGCCTTCACCATGGCAAACATGAAGAACACGAATACCAGCTTGGCCAGGAACCAGATGATTCCAGGCACCCAGGTGAACGGCACCGCATTGATCGGCGGCAACCAGCCTCCCAGGAACAGAATGGTCGTCATGGCGCACATGGCCACGATAGCCACATACTCGCCGAGCATGAACAGCAGGTACGGCGTCGAGCTGTATTCGACCATGAAGCCCGCGACCAACTCCGACTCTGCTTCCGGCAGGTCGAACGGCGGGCGGTTGGTTTCTGCCAGCGCCGAGATGAAGAACACCACGAACATCGGGAACAGCACCAGCCAGTTCCAGTCGAGGAACGAGCCGGGCAGGCCAACCCACGTGCCGATGCCGGAACGCTGCGAATTGACGATGTCGGTCATGTTGAGCGAACCGACCAGCAGCAGCACCGTGATGATCACGAAGCCAATCGAGACCTCGTAGGAGATCATCTGAGCCGCCGACCGCAGCGAGCCCATGAAGGCGTATTTCGAGTTCGACGCCCAGCCGCCGATAACGATGCCGTACACACCCAACGACGAGATCGCCAGGATATACAGAATGCCGACGTTGAGATCAGCAATGACCCAGCGGCCCCAGCTATTCTCGTTGAGTGGGATCACGGCCCAGACAGCGATCGCGAGGACCGAGGTCGCGAGCGGTGCCAGCAGGAACAGCACCCGATCCGAACCAGCCGGGATCACCGGCTCTTTCAGCACGAACTTCAGCAGGTCGGCGAACGATTGAAACAGGCCAAACGGTCCAACCACGTTCGGACCGCGGCGCATCTGCACCGCCGCCCACACCTTGCGGTCCATCAGCAGCAGGAAGGCGATGACCAGCAACAGGCCGACCGCCAGCAACAGGCTCTGCCCGACCATGATCAGCAGCGGCCAGCCATAATCCCACCAGAGTTCGTATGCCGTCATGGCTGCCGTCGTCCTATTCCGCCGCCTCGACTGCACGCTCACTCCGCGCAATCGCCTTGAGCCGGCTCAGTTCCGCCATCACGCTGGATGCGCGCGCGATTGCGTTGGTGAGGTAGAAATCGGAAATGCTCGACTTGAAAGGTGCGTTGCTCGGACTGCCGCCGCACTTCTGCAGCGCATCGACACCCGCGCGCCCGGCCGGCTCAACGCTGCCGATCTTCGCCAGCTGCGGCGCGGCCCGATACATGGCAGCACGAAGCTGACCAATATTGTCGTAGGGCAGCTTATGGCCGACCAACGGCGATAGCGCCCGGATGATCGTCCAGTCTTCCTTCGCCTCGCCCGGTGGGAACGCCGCACGGGCCGTCACCTGCGCACGGCCCTCGGTGTTGACGTACGTGCCGCTCTTCTCGGTGTAGGCTGCGGCAGGAAGGATCAGGTCTGCGCGATGCGCGCCTGCGTCGCCGTGCGTGCCCTGATAAATGACGAACGTATTGCCCAGCCGGTCGAGCTCGATCTCGTCCGCGCCCAGCAGATACAGCACATCCAGATCGCCGGTTTGCATGCGGGTCGCATCACGCGCGCCATCGCCGGGAACAAAACCAAGATCGAGACCAGCGACGCGCGCCGCCGCCGAGTGAAGCACGTTGAAGGCATTCCAGTCGTCCGGCTTGCCCTGCATCGCGTTCGTGGCAACCTGCGCAGCAAGAGCCAGCACAGCCGCACCATCCTGACGCGCTATCGCGCCGGTGCCGACGATCACCACAGGCCGTTGAGCCTGCTTCAAGACATCCGCAAACGGATGACGGCCAGCCGCCACATCGGACAGGGTCTGCGGACCAGCACCCAGATGCTCATAGGGATAAGTCAGATCAGCGCGCTCGCCGATGACGCCAACTGGCAGACCGGTCCGCCGCCAGCGCCGCAGGATGCGCGCGTTCGGCACCGCAGCTTCGAGGCGCGGGTTGCAGCCGATCAGCAGAACCGCATCTGCTTCTTCCAGTCCGGCGATCCGCGAGTTGAACAGATAGCTCGAACGGCCGAGCTTTGGATCGAGCTGTTCGCCCGCCTGACGGCAATCGAGGCTCTTCACACCGAGACGGCCCATCAGATCCTTGAGAGCGAACATCTCCTCGGCGGCAGCCAGATCACCCGCGATCACGCCCACACGGCTCGGATCGGCGGCCTTCAACCTGTCGGCCGCGATCTGTAGCGCCTCATCCCAGCTCACGGCTTCCAGCTTGCCGTTCTTGCGGGCGTAGGGCTGATCCAGACGCTGCGTGCGCAGGCCATCGGCAACGTGACGCGTCTTGTCCGAAATCCACTCCTCGTTCACCGCATCGTTGTTGCGCGGAAGAAAGCGCATGACTTCGCGGCCACGCGTATCGACACGGATCGCTGACCCGACGGCGTCCATGACGTCGATCGACTCGGTCTTGCGCATCTCCCACGGACGGACTTGGTTGGAGGTCGGACGATGCGTCAGCGCGCCCACCGGGCACAGGTCGGCGATGTTGGCCGACAGCTCCGATAGCATGCCTTTTTCGAGGTACGTGGTGATCTCCATGTCCTCGCCGCGGCCGATGGC
>JAEYYQ010000101.1 GCA_023428365.1 Pseudomonadota bacterium
GTTCCCGACCATTTCGCTGCACGAATCCACGCTGGCGCCGAACTCGATGAAGTTCCGCAACCTGATGGCGATGGATACCGAGGAAATGATCCGCGCCCAGCCGATGGATGCCGTCGTGCTGATGGGCGGCTGCGATAAGACGGTGCCGGCTCAGCTCATGGGGGCGGCCAGCGCCGGTAAGCCGGCCATCATGCTGATCGGCGGCCCGCAGATGACATCGCGCTACCGCGACGATCGCGTCGGTGCCTGCACCGATTGCCGCAAGTTCTGGGTGAAGTACCGCGCAGGCGAAATCGACAAGGAAGAAATTGAGGCAGTCGAAGGCCGGCTTGTCACCACCTCCGGGACCTGCGCCGTCATGGGAACGGCATCCACCATGGCGGCGATCTCCGAAGCACTCGGCATGACGCTGCCCGGCACAGCTGCCATTCCTGCCGTCCACGCCGATCGCCTGCGGGCCGCAGAAGCCAGCGGTGTCGAGGCGGTCAATATGGTCCGCACTGGTCTCACGCCGGATAAGATCATCACGCAGAAGTCGGTCGAGAACGCGTCACGCGTCTTGCTGGCGCTCGGCGGTTCGACCAACGGTGTCATCCATCTGGCGGCCATTGCTGGACGGCTCGGCGTGCCGCTCGACCTACATCGGTTCAACGAGCTGTCGGACACCACACCGGTTCTGGCCGCGGTCAAGCCCGTCGGCAACGAATTCTACATGGAAGACTTCTTCGCAGCTGGCGGTATCGGCGCCATTCTGCGCGAGCTGAAGCCTCTGCTGCATCTCGACTGCATGACGGTCACTGGTCAGACCTTGGGTGAGCGGCTGTCGGCGGAGGAAGGCGACTACGTCGACCGCCGCGTGATCAAGCCCGCAGCGGAGCCGTTCGAGCCGCAGGGTGGTCTGGTCGCCCTGTTCGGCTCGCTGGCACCGGATGGAGCGATCATCAAGCGGTCCGCCGCGACGCCGTCACTGTTTGAAACCGAGTGCCGTGCCGTCGTCTTCAACTCGCTTGAGGATATGGCCAAGCGCATCGACGACCCTGATCTGGACGTGAAGCCCGATGACGTTCTGATTCTGCAGAACGCGGGACCGCGCTCGCCCTATGGCATGCCGGAAGCAGGCTTCCTGCCGATCCCGAAGAAACTTCTCGCCCAAGGCGTGAAGGACATGGTGCGCATGTCCGATGCACGGATGTCCGGCACCGCGTATGGCACCATCGTGCTGCACGTCGCGCCGGAAGCAGCCGCAGGTGGTCCTATCGGTCTCGTGCGCAATGGCGATCGCATTCGCCTCAGCGTCAAGAACCGCACGCTGGACTTGCTGGTGGATGAGGCGGAACTGGCGAAGCGTCGCGCCGAGGCGAGCAAGGTGCCGCAGCCAAAAGCGGAGCGCGGTTATGACCGCCTGTTCCGCGAGACGGTGCTCCAGGCACCACAGGGCTGCGATTTCGACTTCCTCACCCCGGACGGCCAGGGACGCTGACTGCGGACGTAAATACGACACCGCCCCGGCACCGGTTGCCGGGGCGAGATCGCTTCAATAGCTCAGCGGTAAACCAATACGGGAATGGTGCTGTGGGTCAGCACCTTCTGCGTTTCGCTGCCCAGTACCAGCGCTGAAATCCCGCGACGGCCGTGAGATGCCATCACGATCAAATCGCAAACCTTCTCCTTTGCGACCGCGATGATGCCCTCGTAGGGAGCCGGGCTTTCGACATGAACGCGCTCGCATTCGACGCCGGCGGCGCGCGCGACGTTCGATACGGCGTCGAGCGCGGCCTCGGCCTGCGCGTCAGTGATCTGCTTGTAGCGGGCCGGATCCTCCGGATAAACGACACCTTCCAGGGCGACGTACTGGATCGGCATCGTGACCGTGACCGCGGTAAGCTTGGCATTCGACGCCTTTGCGAGCGCAACCGCATGACTGAAGGCGCGTTCGGATAACTCCGATCCATCCGTCGTCACGAGAATATTTCTATACATCGACTGCCCTCACCGTTTCGGATCGAAGCTGGACCCGACGCCCACGAACGCGTCGTCCATCCCTATTGATGTAGAAATGCGCCGAGGGCTGGTCAATGCGTTCCCTGTCTCCGCCATTCCAGTGCGAAACCGGCGGCGGGTGTCGATTAATTGAGTTGTAGAACCAGCAGTTAGGCCGTGCGGCTACAGACGCTCGGGCCAATCGTCTCCAGGTGGTTCGTCGCGACCGTGGACTTCGGCTGGCGGAGCCGTGGCCTCAATTGCCGTAAACGGCTCGAGGATATGGTAGGTGTGCCTGGCACCCGCCGGGACGAGCCAGGAATCGCCCTGTTCGAGCCGCATCAGCTGGCCCTCGACATCGAGCTCGGCCCGCCCGGAAATCACATAACCGACGGTTTCATAGTCCCGAACGCTCTGGCTCTTATGCGTGCCCACCGGTTCGCTCCGCCATAGGCGCATGGAGACGCGTTTGCCCGAAGCCAGGTAGGTTTGACCCATCTCGCCGTGCGGTGAATCTTGGCCGTGGATTTTCTTCAAGGTCGTGTCGGTCATGACGGCACCCGGTTGTCTCAGGTTGCGCAGGCGCGTTGCAGTACAGCGCCTTACGAATAACCCGGACTACGGAGCGGCGTTCCGCTCAGTCAGGCTGACGTCGTCCACTCAGGAACGAGATGATGCCTGAGAAGTCGCGGCCACCGTGTCCGGCGGCGACGAACATCTGATAGAGCTGGGCAGCCTCGGCCCCGAGCGGCGTTGCTGCCCCCATTGTGCGTGCGGCGTCTTGCGATAAACCGAGATCCTTCAGCATCAACGCAGCCGAGAAACCGGGCTTATAGTCATTGTTGGCGGGCGACGCGGGCACCGGACCGGGGACAGGGCAATACGACGTCAAAGACCAGCATTGGCC
>JAEYYQ010000112.1 GCA_023428365.1 Pseudomonadota bacterium
GCCTCAACGGTGGCATTCGCGACCGTGACCGTCTCCGCCGCGGTGACGGTCACCCAGCCCCCGCTGCCATCCTTGGCCTTCGCTTTCACCGCGGCGCCGCTATCAAGGGTGACGTTGCGCCCGGACACCTCGATGCGGCCGCCCTTCTGCTGGCCGCTGGTGGACAATTTGCCGGTGACCTTGACGTTGCCTCCGTCGCCGCCGCCGAGCACGATCGCACCATCACGGCCGGACACAGAGCGCGCGGCGACCACGCCCGACACGTTCACCGCATCGCGGATCGCTTCACGCACCGTTGCGGCCTTGAGTTCGACGCGCCCGCCGGACGCGCTGATGCGTCCTCCCGCGTTCACCAGCGCACCTTCGGTCTCGGAACCGGTCGGCACCGCCACCTGCAGGAAGCCATTACCGTAGAGATCGAGGGTCGCGCGTTCGCCGGACCCAAGACCAATCCGGCCGAGCGGCACGGAGAGGGTGCCGGTGTTGGAGACGCTGCCGCCAAGCAGCGCCGCAAAACCACCTGAGCCGACCGTGATCGAACCGGCGTTGGAGACCTCTGCTGACGTGCCGCTGCCGTTGAAGTTCAGGAGACCGGCATTGAAATCGTCATTGCTGATGTCGAGCGTTGAGGCCACAAAGCCGCCTGCGGCGGAGATTTTGCCGGTCGATGAGATGGCGATGCCGTTGGGATTGACGAGGAACACCTGGCCGGTCGCATTGAGCTGCCCCGCGATTGATGAGGGAGTATTGCCGGTGACGCGATTGAGTGCCGCTGAGGACGTGGCGGGTTGATTGAAGGTGACCGCGTTGGGCTGACCGATCGAGAAGCTGTTCCAGTTGATGATGGCGCGCTGCGAGGTCTGATTGATAGTCAGATTGCCGCCGGTCGCTGGACCGATGGTGGCGCTGCCGGAGGTGACGTTGCCGCCTTGCGGCAGCGCCTGCTGGGCCTGGGTTGGCACGGGCGGCACCGCCATCGCCGCGATCAGTGTCGCAACGCCTGCCTTCTGGATTTTGCGCTTGATCCCCGTCATCGCCCGCTCCCAAAAAGATAGCGCAATCCAAAAAAGAAAATTCAGAACCGAACAGCGGCCGAGACGCTGGCGCGCGTGCCTTCCGAGACATACGGGTCATCGGTAAAGCGGCGCGCCACTTCAAATTGCAAAAGCGACCCTGGCAGGTCGCCTGCATCTTCCGTCTGGGCACGGACACCCCCGCCGACAGACTGAGCGTTGGTGAACTCCTGTTCCAGCGCGGTTGGCGCATGCAGTTGCCCGCGTCCGGCGGCGCCGAACAGGTACGGCGTGATCAACGCCCGCCAGGAGGGGGTGTCGAACGCGATAGCGCGACCGAGTTCGACCCGGATGCTGGCGCCGCTGTCCACGCTGATGCTGCCATCCCAGAAGCCGGACACGATATCATGGCTGTCCAAAGACAACTGTTCCGGTTTGAGCAGGGCGTCGCCAAACGAGGTTTGCGCGCGGGCGACAACGTCAAACTGAAAGCCGTGCGGCAAGGGCTGCAGATACCGGCCGTCGATCACCGCTTTGCTGAAGTGCGGACCGGCGTCCTGGCGCGACAGCGGCACGCCACTTGCCGCCGCGTCGGCTCTATCCCGTCCGCCAAGCCCGAAGCTGGCGGTTGCCGACAAACCTAAATGCGCGCCCCATCGCGTCAGCCAGCTGCTTTCGACACCGGCGCGCACCGCACTGTAGCGATCATGGCTGACCTCAACGTCGAAATCGACGGCGCGCGACACCTGGTCGATGTGCTCGTAGGCCACCTGAATACGTGCACTGTGCGCATGCGTGCGCACGACCGGATAGGCGACACGGAATGCAAAGCGCTCAAACCGATCCGCCGTCTCCAGCACTCCAGGCTCCGGGATCGGCCGCGTTTGCGACAGCGTGTACTCCGGATTGAGCGTCAAGCCATCGATGCCGATCGGGATCACCGCACCGACGCCAAAGATCCGCAGCGGAGACATGCCTTGAAGGGCATCGCCCAGATGATCACTACCGATTGCCGAGCCATAGATCTGCTCGCCCCAACCGGCGGCGCTGTTAAGCGCCAAGGACGCGGAGAACCGCCAGCCACCATTGGCAGGTGACAGCCGGTTGTCGGTGCCGAGCGTGCCTTCGACCAGGCGATGAGAGCCGTCAAGGATCAGTCGCACGCCGCCCTGTTCGGTGCCGCGCGCCAGCGTGCTGCGCAGCCGCAACCCGGCGACATCACCGGCCAGCAGCACGCGACGTTCGATCTCCGTCAGACGGATGCTGCGCTGACCGATCAGCGGCTGGGTTCTGGCGGCGACCACATCGCACCCGCTCCGGAACTGCTGCCACCTCGACGGCTTCGATGTAGCCATCCACCACGGTCAGCTGAAAGGTGCCCCCGTCGGTGAGCCGCTGCGGTGGAACCACCACTCTGACCAGAACGTAGCCTGCCTCGGCATAGAGACGCTCGATTGCGGCAGCTAGCGCATAAAGCGCACCGACCGTGAGACGCTTGCCGCGCACCTGACGCACGAGCGCGTCGATCCCGTCTTTGACCTCCGGGAAGATGGTACTGACGTGCACATCGGCAACCGTTACCGACAGACCAGCTGCACCGCGCGGCACCTCCGCTGGGGCAGACTGTGGCAAGGCGATGCCCCCAACTCCGCCGTCAGGGGCCGGGCGCAGCGTCGGCGGTGTCAACTGGCTAGCCGACGGCGATTGGGCTGCGGCCGGATAAAGACCGGCGACGGCGATCGCGATCGCAGAAGCTGCAGGGAGGATCTTGCCGATACTGCGCCGTGAAGCAGGCCAGCGGTTCATCATGTCCCAATGGTTTCGGTCAAATGAAGAGAGCCCAATGCGCACGCCACCGAATATCCGTAGTCAGATATACCTTTGGTTAACCAAGTAGCAGGGCCCTTCGACACGAACTACTACGCGGTACGCGAACCGCACCAAGGCCTCGGCAAGTGACTTTTTTGCCCCATTGTCTTTGGGCTGAGCAAAAACACCGGCAATAGCAATGGCCTGCCGCAAGCGCTCAATGAATGAACAATGTCCACCGCGCGAACAGTACGGGGACGCATGCATCCGGAGATTGCACGTCGGCACTTTAGAGGCGACCAGATCGGGAGAGCTGCGGCCGTCGGCGACAGGGAGACATGCGGTTCGCGGAGGTGAAGACGGCCCAGCACGATCAACGTCATGGCGCGGATGCGGGCCGGTCAGGGGAAGACATTCACACCTTCCGGATCCTGTAGCCGCAGGCCGTGGCGGTCGGCCAGCGGCGCACGGAACTGTGGATGCAGATTGCCGATCTTGCCGGTCCAGCGGGATTGTCAGCGCTCAGATCACGGGTCGCGACCCTGCCGGTTGCAGCGGTCGGGAACGGCGCCCAAGCCCACGCCGTTGATGATCGGGTATCGCGCGGGAGATAATAGCGGAGCGCACGTGGCAAGACGGATGGCGCGGCGATGATCAACAAGCGGATCGCCTTCAAAGCCGAGATGCTGCAGGCCATTGATCTGCTGGCGCGCGAGCGCGGACAGTCGCTGCAGGACCTCGCTGTCGAGGCGTTCGCGGACCTGCTCAAGAAGCATCGTCGCCCGGTCGGCCTGCAGGCGGCGTTGAAGGCCAGCATCCGCACCCTGCCTGCCAACGATCAACCGAAGGCCCGAAAACAGCGCTAGCCGGTCTTCTTTCTTCCGGGTCGCCAGTTTCTTCTTGGCCGCTGCTTCACCTTCCAGGCTGCGCTTTAGCGCCTCCATCAGATTGACGACCTTGCCGGTGGTATCGACGCCGTGGATCTGGAACGCGGCTTCGCGAGCGGAGGTCGGTGCTGTCATGAGGGTTCACTTAAACGGCAGCCCGGCAAAGACGCCGAAACTGGCTGCCAAAATGTCGAGAACGGACTTTTAACAGTCAGAACCAGCCTGGGGACTTCAATGGCAGTGTTCGACCACGTAGGCACGGTGGAGCCTCGGATTGTGCGTCCCTGTACGCGATCGCAGATGTATTGCGGGATTTTTCTATCTGACAGGTGGGCACATCAAAGCGAACCGTGCACTCGCTGTCAGCCTACCGCTTTAGGTCTTGCTGCGGCGATCAGCGCTCAATGAGCGGCCAACATCATCGCGCTCTTTAAACGGTTCCTTGTCGTCACGGCGGATGGTTTTGCCAGCGACCGCAGCTTTTCCGACGAAGCCTTGTGGTCCGTTATGATTTGCGCGGCATACGCGCGAACATTGAGGGCCGTTCAAGACTTGAGCTTGGGCGGAAACGTTGCCCGTTTCGGCAACGGCGGCAGGGCTAGTCGAAGGCGCCGTTGAATTTCGAACAGATTGCCCATTGCGGCCTGCCGCACAAATTGGGGTGTCTGGGTATGCAGTTGGCCGGGGTCTTTCATGACATCGGCGCGCGCTTTCCGCGCCGCACTGGTCATCGGGTCTGGCGGCCACGGACGACGGCATCCTAAAGTTGATGCACGGCTCAAGCGTTCCTCGCGCCGTCAGAAGCGGCACCGGCGCATGTAAGCGTGGCAATCAATTGCTGTGAATGCAGCGGACAACTCCATGTGCAAGGGCACTCGCGACCTCCCGAGAGCGTCCACTGAAGGCTGCAGCATTCGATCAACGCACAGGGAGCGCTCACTGAGCGGCCAACAGTTCTTCGGGCAGGGGGTGGGAACAAGTTCCCCCACATCCGCGTTGCTTCGTGTCGTCCAAACCCGGAGGATTCCCGTGAAGACGTTAGCAGAAATTTTCGAGCACACTCTACAGGACATTTATTACGCCGAGAATGCGATCACGAAGGCGATGCCAAAGGTCGCCAAGGCTGCCAAGAATCCGGAGCTGAAGAAAGCGGCCGAGGAACACCTTTCGGAAACGAAAGAGCAGATCAAGAAACTGGAACAGGTTTTCAAGTCGATTGGGAAGCGCGCATCTGGCGAAAAGTGCGACGCGATCGAAGGCCTGATCAAGGAGGCCGACGGGCTGATGGAGGAGGCCGAGGGTACCGCGTTGGATGCAGGCCTGCTGGCGGCCTGCCAAGCGGTCGAACACTACGAGATCGCCCGTTATGGATCAGTCCGCGAATGGGCCAAAGACCTTGGACATGATGAGGCGCACACGCTGCTGAGCGAGATCCTCGATCAGGAAAAAGCGACCAACAACAAACTTACGAACCTGGCGGTGACGTCCATCAATAAGGCTCGGGGCGCCAGCAAGGCGGCTTGACGTCTGTCATCGGTCGATCGCGTGAGGCGGTGGCACCAGCCACGAGTCTTAAAGCGGAACGCGCTCATTCCGCCGCCTCCAATTCGCGATCGTCGGCCGCGCCAACGGTTTGGCGAACAGAGCGTCGAGCACGCCGCGGCGGTTGGCGGCGGAGGCGGCGTGGCGCCCAGCCGGTCGCAGAGCTCCATCAGCTTATCGACCTTGGCGGTGCTGCTCGGGGAGAGTGCCAACACCTTCCTCTAGCGTGCTTGATTTCTAACCGCAGTTAAACGGCCGATTGACTGGCGGGCTGCGGAGATGATGTGCAAGATGTGACACGCTATGCGCTTTCATGCGACGTTCTTTAACAACGACGCATCTGACTGACACGATGACGGAAATGAGCGAACGAACAGCCGAGCGGTTCAGCATCGCCCTCAGTGCGCTGACACTGGTGGGGATCCTGGCGGGCTTCGCTGCGGCTTACCTCGGCGCCGACCGTCTCGCCGCATCCGGCTTTGGCCTCGTCTATATCGCCGGAGGGCTTCCGGCGGCCTGGCGTGCCCTGGCCGAGCTTTGTCGGCAGCGCACGCTGGATATTGATCTTCTGATGGTCATTGCGGCGCTGGCAGCCGCCGCCGTGGGCGCACCGGCGGAAGGCGCGGTCCTGCTGTTCCTGTTCAGCATCTCGACCACACTGGAAACCCTGGCCATGGGCCGCGCTCGGCGCGAGGTTGAAGCGCTTCTCGCCCTCAGACCCGAGACCGCGCTTCGCAAGACCGCGTCCGGTGACATCGAAGAGGTCAAGATCCCCGCACTCGCCATCGGCGATGTGCTGGTCATCCGGCCGGGCGCCAAGATCCCCGTTGACGGCGTCATTCTCACGGGCGACGGCCATCTCGATGAATCGACCGTCACCGGTGAGTCGATGCCGGTGCGCAAAGCGGCCGGTGCGAAAGTATTCGAGGCCACCGTCAACCACAGTGCAGTGCTGGAGATGCGCGTTACGGCTACGTCCAGTGAGAGCACGGTCGCGCGCATGATCAAGCTGGTGACAGAGGCGCAAGCCGCGCGTGCGCCGTCGGAACGATTCAGTGCCTGGTTCGGCCAGCGCTACACCGTGGCCGTGCTGGCTGGCTCACTCGTAATCTTGGGCGTGCTCTTGAGCTTGGGCCGGGAATGGCAGGACGCAATCTACCGCGCGGCCGTCGTGCTGGTCGCGGCCAGCCCCTGCGCGATCGTCATTAGCGTTCCGGCAGCGATCCTTTCTGCCCTGTCGGCTTCGGCGCGCGGGGGCGTCCTGTTCAAGGGCGGCGCGGCGCTCGAGAGTTTTGCCGCGGTCACCCAGTTCGCTTTCGACAAAACCGGAACATTGACCACAGGTCAGTCCGAGGTGACCGCCATCGTGTCACCGGCGATGCCGGAGGATGAGTTCCTGAGTCTGTTGGCCGGGCTGGAGGCGCATTCCGAACATGGCATCGCCGCCGCGGTCCGCCGCGAAGCGGAGCGGAGGGCACTCCCGCCGACCACCATGACCGATGTGACAGCGCATCCGAGCGAAGGTATCACCGGACGCGATCCGGGGGGCGAGATCTGGGCTGGTAATCCACACATGGTGGCGCGCATGGGCGGCGATGTGACGGACCCTGCCTTCCAGGCCCTGACGGGCGGGGCGGAGACGGTCATTTGGATGGGACGCGGTGCTCGGGTTCTCGGCGCCGTCACGGTCGCCGATGCCATCCGGGACACGTCGCGCGACGCTCTTGTCTCCTTACGGGAGGCGGGAATTGCCCGGATCACGATGATGACCGGTGACCGGCGACCTGTTGCCTTGCGTGTTGGCAAGGAACTCGGCCTGTCGGCCGAGGATATCGAGGCGGATCTGCTGCCGCACGACAAGGTGCGCCTCGTCGAGGCCATGACGCGGGCGGGCAAGGTTGCGTTTGTCGGCGATGGCGTCAACGATGCGGCGGCCCTGGCTAGGGCGGATGTGGGTATCGCCATGGGAGCAGCGGGCAGCGAAGTGGCCGTTCAGGCCGCCGACGTCGCCTTGCTGTCGGAAGACATGGCGCGGTTGGCTGCCGCGCACAGGCTTGCGCGGCGCACGGCGCGGATCATTCGACAAAATCTGACCTTCGCCATCGGGGCGATGCTGGTGCTAATGTCTGGCGCCTTATTCTTCGATCTGCCGCTGCCGCTCGCTGTCGTCGGCCATGAGGGCGGCACGGTGCTGGTCGTGCTCAACGGCCTGCGCCTGCTGTTCGACCCGATCCGATTTGTCGAACGACCATTTAAAGTGCCTCCGACGAGGGATGCACTAGACGCGCAAATGCAAAACCAGCCTGCGGCTCCTCGATCTGCAGCCATGGGTAATCGAACTTTTTAAACAGCCGCGCAAAAGTGCATTGGCCCGGCTCGTCGCGGTACTCGAGAACATGCACGCGATCATTCTCGAACCGGACTTTGCGTTTGTCGGCGTCGGTTCCAATTCGATCGGCTGCCATCACCTTCGATGACGGCGGCCGCTCGTGATCGCCAATCGACGCAGCAGAGCCAAAACTGAAAATCCGGGCAGGGCGGTATCACGGCGTTATAGCTCTGCCCGCCCTTGCTGGCGATCTCGTGCTGTTGTCTTCATCCATTGAGGCGAAGCCTCGTTCTTTCGTATCAGCCATTTGATCTCCTGTTTGGTTCTACGATTTCGATCCTCGATGCGCGCCGCCCTTGCGACCAGCTTCAGCAGCACGTTCGGGATCCTCCTTGAAGTTGCCGCCGCTCGCCTCACCGCTCTTGCTCGCAATCTCGCGTTGCTATGGCCGAAGTGCGCGGGGTTGAAACGTGTTCCAGTACAGTGATCACAACGTCATTGCCGCCGTTGAAATACGATTTCCTCGTGCTGGCGACCGGTGCGGTCGATGACGATTGGGAACCCCATGCGCCGGGTTTTAAAGCGCATCGAGGATGCCACTGAGATTCGTCGCCGTTTACTGATTGCGTTTGAAAGGGCTGAGGTTCAGGCTGATGCCCGAAAGCGCCGCCAATTGCTGAACTTCGTCATAGTAGGGGGCGGCGCCACGGGTGTTGAGTTGGCCGGTGCCGCAGCCGAGATCGCTCGCTACGCCCTCGCCCGGGACTTTAGACACATCGATCCGCGCTCGTCGCGAATTTTTTTACTCGAAGCTGGTGGTCGGTTATTACCAGCGTTCCCCGATAATCTCAGTGCATACACGCAGTCCTCACTGAGCCGTATGGTGGTAACGGTCCTGACTGCTGTCTGGTCACCGGTTGCGATGCAGACGGTGTGATTCTGGGAAATGGCGAGCGAATTTTGGCCTCTACAGTCATTTGGGCAGCAGGAGTGCACGCCTCCCCAGCTGGCGAATGGATGAACGTCGAATGTGATCGCGCTGGCCGCTTTTCGGTGAATCCCGATCTCACGCTTCCTGGGCATCCCAACGTATTCGCGATCGGTGAAACCGCGGCAGTGTCTTGGCGTGGCCGCACGGTGTCTGGAATTGCTCCGGCCGCAAAGCAAATGGGGCATTACGTCGGGCAACGTATTGCAGCCCGGCTCAATGGCACTTCCCATCGGGCCGCGTTCACCTACCGGCACACGGGAGATCTGCGACCAAGGTCGTAACTCAGCCGTTGTCTCGATTGGTCGGTTCCAGCTTAAGGGACGGATCGCGTGGCTCTCTTGGAGCATAGTTATATCTATTTTATGATTGGCGTCCGAAATACAGTCGCGTCGCATTGAATTGGAGCTGGCAGTATCTGACCTTGCAACGCGGCGCGCGGCTCGTTACCCGCCCATGGAAGCCAACGAATGATAGGAAGCACGGACGTGCGAAACTGCCCCTGGGCTATGACAGCTGCCGCTTCTGAGATAAACGGCCGCAGTTGCCGAAGCGCTGAGCGACCTTTCCCTGACAAACTTGTACGCGGCCGACGCCCCGTGGCCGGACGATACCCGCAATTCTCGCTAGCGAGTTTGGCGTGCATTGAAAAGCGTGAGCGTTTGAACAGCCGACGGGAGAATGCTGGATCTCCGGCGTCGCGAAGTTGGTCGAAGGTGCAGAGCGGCTTAAGACGGCGACAGTCGTCCACTCGCGGTTTCCAGGCAATGCTGACTAGACCGTGCTCTTTTTGGGTCAACCCCGCCTTGCGAGCAGAATGCCGAGGATTACAATCGCGCCACCGGCGATCTGATGGGTGCCGAGCGATTCGTGTAGCACTAGCCAGGCAACGGACGCTGCTACAACCGGTTGAATAAGCAGCGTTAGTGACGAAAAGGAAGCTGGCAGCAGAGCGAGAGCATATACGATGAGTCCTTGTCCGCCGACATGGCAGACCCAGCCTAGAGCAGCAAGAATTAGCCAATCCGTGGCAGTGGTCGGCCAGAAGCTCGCCTCCCAGACGAGTGCGACAGGCAGCATGCATAATGCTGCCGATCCCGTAGTCCAGAGCATTGTCGTCAGTGTTGAGTATCGCTCACGAAGCTGTGCCAGCGACAGCAAATAGCCTGAGTAGAAGATTGCAGCGAGGATAGCCACCACGTCACCGCCGGTGGTTCCGCTGGGTGCCGAGCCCGGTTTGCTGCCGAGAAGGATAACTCCGCCAATCGCTAAGGCAAGTGCCGCCATAAATCTGCGCGAGACGATGCTTCCAAATAGGAGCCAACTCCCGAGCACGACGAAGACTGGTGCAAGATTGGCCAGGAGCGTGGCGTTTGCAACCGAAGTCATGGTGATCGAAATATGCCAAGCGATCAGGTCGCCAGCGAGCATCGCGCCGGGAAAAATGAGTGCCAGCATATCGCGGAGGGAACTCGGACGTTCACGGACATGCGGATTGCTTTTGTGTGATAACCTCCACGCTAGCAGAGGCAGAAAAGCCAAACCCACCCGCCAGAACGCCGTCGAGACCGGCCCCAGTTCGGACAATCGGACGAAGATCGGCGATAGTCCAATCAGCAAGCCGCCGAGTAAAAGCGCAGGTAATGAGAGGCCTGTTGCACGGCCGATGGGTAGCTTAGCGATATTGTCCACCATGTCTCATGAAGGCCGTCTAGCGGGCATACCGCTGATGATTCTGTCAAGGACGAGACTGTGTTGGCCAAGTTACCCAACGTCTGATCAATCGCGCGACCGGTGATTTATAGGCGAGCGCTTTTTGAGGGCGCTGGCGTCTCCAACGCACCAACGGGGCCTTTGATCGCTCTTGCGTGCACTGAGTGGCATTTTGGGAATATTAGTTCACACTGCCTCTCCGGGGCTAGCGGACGGCGTGGCAACCGGGATCACCAAGATCAACATCGCGGAAACCGACCACGGGGTAGTCTATCCAGGCGGCTCCTTTTCGCTCCCGTAAGCGCCAATCGAGATACTGGTCTCTCTGGAACGTCCGGCGGCCGTCGAAGAGAAACGCTCCTGCGTCTTGGTCTGACAGCGCAAGGCGCACCTTGTGCCGTACAAGCCTCCGTCGGCGAGCTTCGCGGACCGAGCGCATCGCATCGGACGTCGCGGTTTCGGTAAGGCGCCTGCAGACGTTCTCGCGAGCAACGATCTTCTGCAAAGCATCATCAACGGCGTCACAAGCACCAAGATCGAAGCACAGCTGCGGTTCTTCTGACATCGATGGTGCCCTCGATTATGCGGCTTTGGTGTTCCCCGCTTCGCGCAGCACACGGAACACGCTGCTCTCACCGATCTGCAGTGTCCTGGCGATTTCGGCAGGCCCCTTTCCGGCCGCCTTCAGCTCAAGCACTTTGGCGCGCGGAACCGTGGGCTTGCGGCCCTTATAGATACCTTTGGCCTTCGCCGCCTGGATGCCTTCCCTCTGACGTTCCAGGATCAAATCGCGCTCGAACTCTGCCACCGATCCGAGCACGCCGAGCATCAATTTACCGGTCGGCGAACTCGTATCCAAACCCATGTTCAGGATGCGTAGCGAAGCACCCTTCGCCACGATCTTGTCGTGGATCTCCATCAGGTCGCGGACGGAGCGTGCCAGCCGATCGATCTTGGTGACCGTCAGGACGTCGCCCGGCCGGATGAACTCCAGCAGCAGCGCCAGCTCATCCCGGCCTTCCTGCGAGGCGCCGGAGCGCTTTTCTTCGCGGATCATCTCGCAGCCCGCCGCCAGCAGAGCATCGCGCTGAACGTCGAGGTTCTGGTCGGTAGTGCTGACCCTGGCGTATCCATAGATCATTGTGACACCCCCTGTTACGTTGCAGCAATTGCCGGGCGCCAGCCGACGCCGCGCAACTGACTTCCGTCCACCTCAAGTCCTGCCTTATCAAACAGATCGCTGAGCTGGGAGCCGATCGCATCGATTGGCAGCGGCTCGATACCGTTACGTTTGCACCAGCCGAGGTACGCTCGGCACATATCGGCAAGCGATACGGTCCCATCTGGGTCGGCAACGAACGTGTCGGCTGCGAATTTTGCCGCTTCTCCCCGGGCTGTTCGTCGTGAAACGTTCGTCGGCGCCTCATTGGCGACAATGCCAGCCGCCACGGCTTTCTGAGGGTGCGCCGCAAACGCCACCAGCGCCGCACCCAAGACGTTTACCGCGATGCTGAGTAGTCCCGCTAAGATCAGGTCGAGCACCCATCCTTCAATACCGAACCGATCGGCTAGAGGGCTGGCTGATCCAGGGAGCACGATCCCAGCCAGGACAGTCCGCGCACCCTCAAGTTCTTCTGCCGCCGCAGCGCGCGTTGCGGTGAGTTCCTGGTGAGCGCTGTCGAGTTCCTGCTTGGCCGTAAGTACCTGCTGCTCCAGCAGCGCCCGGCAGTGCGCAACACATCCGCGCTCGGAGGCTTTTTCCAAAACAGCGCTGTCGGCCGCAGATTTGGCCGCCACAGCCCGATCGAGCCTGGAGGTGGTCTGGATGCCCGCGAGCCGCGCTTCGGCCTCCCTGACGCTCTGAGCGGCCTTCTTGCGCGCTTCAGCTTTCTCAGTCAGCGGAGCCTGCCTCGCATCGCGCATGATCACCGTGCGCTCAGCCGTCGTCACAACTTGATAAGTTTCACCGGCAACGAGGGCCAGGACAAGACAAAGCGCCAGACCAATTCGTCGGTTGACCCAGCAACGGACGATGACGGCTGATCCGACAACGACGCCAGCCCCCATGCAGATGATGACCAGCGCCATCGGGGTGCCGTAGCCACCATTTGACATAACGGAGTTGTGGGCAACAGCGGCGACAATGGCCGCTCCGAGGACGCCCGCGATTGGTTTAAGAAGTTCCCCCATCCAGCCCTTTCGCCTCTTTCCAAAGATCAAAAGCTTCTTCGAGGACGTCCGCGATCGAAATGTCGTGTTGCTTCGCCATGGCCTTCACCTCATCGTGGAACGCTGGGGAACACCGAAATCCCATCTGATGAGTGCGCACCGCGCCGCGCTTGCGCTGCTTCTTGGTAAGCTGGGTGCGTTTTTCTTTCCGGCGCCGCTCGTCGAGGGCCTTGCGTTGGTCCTCTTTCTTGGGCCGCATCGAGGCCAAAAACTCGCGGATCGTCTTGTCTTCTTCGGCGTCTGTGCTCATGCGGCGTGCTCCTTCGCCGCTTTCTGGATTGATGTCAGGATTTCGCTCCAGAGGCCGTCGATCTCTTTCCCGGCACCCTTCGCATCCTTTTCGGCGCCGGTTTTCCCGGCGATCGCAGCGTTGATGTAGGCAACGCGATGCTGGACCGCGCAATCAGCGATCGGAACGTTCCACGAGAAAATTTCGGAGCGGATGTTCTCGACGAGGTTCTTGTCGCGCTGACCGGCATCATTGAGAACGATCAGGAAGGGCTTGTGCAGATCCTGGCACAACGTAATGCAGTCTCGCGAGGCACCGAGGTCGAAGCCTGATGCGCGCATCGGGATGACCACGAAATCGCATGTCTGGATGCAGTCTTCGGTGACCAGCAAGGAACCCGGAGGTCCATCAAAGAACACGAAGTCGTAATCTCTGGTCAGCATTAGGGCTTCGGCCGCGTCGCTGGCGAGGTCGGCGCCGGTCAGCAGGTTCGGGTTCGATGGCGAGCCGCGGCGGCGATACCAATCCGACAACGAGCCCTGCGGGTCCAAGTCGCAAATAGCCACCTTCCCGTCCATGGCAGCGCGAACAGCAAGGCAACTGGTTAGTGTTGTCTTGCCTGTACCACCCTTCGCATTTAAGGCGCCGATGAAGCGCATAGCCTATGCCTCCCTCGATTGAATGCTTAAGCATACTGCATATGCCTAAGCGTTATCAATGCATAAGCATAAAATTTATGCCTAAGCATTCCAGGAAACGCCGGACTGACGGGCTTTTCCGTCGAGTGGGCGGAAAATGCCTAAGCATTTCACAAGCTCGCTCTAGGGGGTAGTGGGGTAGGTAACCCAGGGGGTAGATGCCGGGGTTGCTCCTAAAAAGCCAGCAGCCTCAAGGAGACTTATCCACAAGTGCTCCACAGCCTGCCCGCGCGCCGCAATGATTGCTCTGGTTCGCGCCGGAAGGGGGGGGTAGATAACTTCTACACCCCTTCGCTCGTCGTCATCCAGCGTCCGGTCTTGCGAATCTGAGGCAGGATCTCGTGCCGGATCTTGTGCCAGATCGCTTTCGCCTCCGGCTTACGGCTCTTGAACACCAGATCCCATACGCCGCCTTCGTTGATAAAGAGCTGACTTGTGCTCCCGGAGCTGATATTGGTAATACCGATGTCAGCTTTTTCACTGTCAGCTAACCTGCTTACGGCATCGCTGACATTTGTGATTTCCAGCCGATCGCAGATATCGTTCGCACAGAACCACTCCTTGCCTTCCGCATCGATGTGGATGCGAATGCTGTGCCCGTCGAAGTTGAAAACTGAGGTCTTGCCCAGGGGCGTCAGAAACTCTGACACCCTTCGCCGCGGAGGATTGACCGCGGTTGATGTTCCTGCTTTGTTCGCATCATGCGAGACACAGCCAAGGAAGACGAAGCATGGTATCGGCCGCTCCCGAGAGACGGGGAATGGCGGAAGTGCACGTTCCGGCGCATCGTCGAGGAAGGTTATCGCGTTCAACTGCGCTGCGGCTTCTGCCAGCGCTACGTCCTGATCCCCGTCGATGAGTTCCTGGCCGAAACCGGCCTGACGCTCGACACCCCGATCCGATCGATTGACCGACGCCTGCGTTGCAGTTGGTGCGGGCGCAAACGCGCCGACTGCGTCAGCGAACACTACGGCATTCATCGGCAGGCGCCGGGGCGCTACGACAGCGCTGTCGGCAGGCCGGAGAGCGACAGGCCGAAGCGCGAGTAGGCCGAAGCCGGAATTCCGGCATCGGAACAACTTCAAGGGGTTAGCCTCCATGTTCGAAATAGAATATCGGCCGAAACACGAAAAACCCTCGTGATCAGCTATGGCCTACCGGTCACGAGGGCTGCTTGAACCTGTCCCGAGGAGAGACGGCGGTACAACCGGCCAGCCCGGAATAGGTTCCGTGCTGATGAATTTTGCGATGGAAACCCTCGTGACCCTGGTCAGATCACGAGGGCAAAGCGTGAGGACATCCCATGTCGTTCCTGTCGAGAGACGGGAACGATTATACAACCCGGATACGGGCGCGCGGGTTCCCATACAACTCTCCGAAGGAGCAGCATCGAAACCCTTCAATGTCGATGGAATTTAGAGAGCGCAATTTTACGATCTCTACATACAACTCGGCGGATATCCAGAGCGTCCAATTTTGGAGGCTCTAAATTCGTCACTAGGCTCAAGGGCATAGATGGAGAGCGCGTCGGGTGCGGCAACGCGATCTTAGCCGCGGAACCCGAGCCATTGCTATACAACTCACGTGAAACAACCTGCGTTCGTAAGCCCTGCCTTCCAACACTCCGCGAAACCTTGCCGACCGGCCCGAGATGGCTGTTCGAGGTAAAGGACGAGGGCTGGCGCGTGCAGCTCGTGAAGGACGGCAAGTCGCTGCGGGTGAGGTCGCGCACCGGCAAGGATCTGACGGCCATGCTGGGGCCATTCCCCGGCTCGCTCAGGATACCGGCAAAGACCGCCGTCCTCGATGCTGAGCTGGTCACCGGCTTGGCCGAGTTCGGCTCCCTGCGGTCGGCCATGGCCCGCGAACCGATGAGCCTGCTGGTGTTCGCCTTCGACCTGCTGCATCTCGACGGCCGTGATTTCCGGCCGCAGCCGCTGGTCGTCCGCCGTGCGCGGCTTGGCCGGATGATCGGCCGGGCCGATACGCCAGCGCTCCAGCTCTCGCACGCCTTCAAGGACGGGGCGAAGCTGCTGGCCGAATGCGAGCGCCGCGGGTTGGAGGGCGTCGTGGCGAAGCAAACTGACCGAGCCTATCGCAGCGGTCGCGCGGATCACTGGATCAAGGTGAAGACGGCGGCGTGGAAGGAAGCCAACGCTGGCCGCGGGGAGATGTTTGCTTCGGAGAAATAAGGGCGCCGATATTCGCACTATCGGCGCCTTAAGGCAGTTAGACCGGCGCCGGTTCAGGCTCCAGGTCATCGGGGCCGGGGTCAGAGGTCGAACGCCGCTTGCGGCGCTCTTCCCAGGCTTTGACTTCCGACCAGGGATACCGGACTGCGGTTCCGATCTTCAGGAAGATCGGCCCACCTCCTGTTACCCGCAACTTTGCGAAAAACTTCGGATTA
Source organism: Pseudomonadota bacterium (assembly GCA_023428365.1). Taxonomy (GTDB): domain Bacteria; phylum Pseudomonadota; class Alphaproteobacteria; order Rhizobiales; family Hyphomicrobiaceae; genus ZC4RG25. The sequence continues at coordinate 15,845 of JAEYYQ010000112.1, forward strand.
ACCCGGAACATCCGGGCCAGTTCCGCTTCTGTTAACAACGCATTACCAACTGGTTCATTGGTATTGTGCTCTGTCATCGTATTACCTTTCAGCGCGCTGCCGACAGATGTGGTGCAGCGCCGCCTAGTCCGCGGAATATCTCAGACCACCGCGAACAATTGCAAGCTGCCGGGAGTTCTTCCTGTGGATTACTGGCCCCTCGTCAGGCTCGCAAAAATCGTCGCCACCGCGACTGCGATTATGCCGACATGGATGACGGTCTTCGTTGGGTCAGCAGATCCGCGCCGCTGAGACACCAGCGCTGGGATAGACGCCGGGATCATCGGGAACAGGGCCAGACCGATCCACATACCGAGCAATCGGAAAGCGTCGGTCCACGGATACAAGGGTGTCGGTCGCGGCATCATCCCGAGGCACCGCGCACAGAGCGGCCGCGGCGGCGACCACGCCAACATTCAACCAGCGAATTTCAGATGGTTCAGACATGGGAGGCCTCGTTCCAGCAGTGTAAAAACTGTGTAACCGCTGCTATTCGAGGTCTGACGTTTTGGGCTAACCTCTTGATTTACTTGGTGAGCCCGGTTGGGTTCGAACCAACGACCCTCTGATTAAAAGT
>JAEYYQ010000126.1 GCA_023428365.1 Pseudomonadota bacterium
TCAGCTGCTTGCGGCCGGTCGCCTTGACGATGTTCACCACATTCTCGTCCTGCCAGGTGTTCACCCAGGTGCGATCGATGACGTCCTGATCCGGAAACACGTCGGTGATCTGCTTGAAGAGAAGTCCGCCGCGCGCCGCGATCACGCTGGTGAGAATGGTCGGAACATTGAAGGCTTTTGCTAGCTTCGCCAGCGCGGTCGTGTTGTTGACCACAGCTTGTGGATCGTGGCTGTTCAGGTTTGCGAGCTGATAGGGTTGGTGGTCGATCAGAACGAGGACCGAGTCTTCGGGACGAAGAAGCGAAGCAAGGCCGTTACGGAAGGTCATCGGTTCATCCTCTGCTGCAGTTGTGAGTGAGGTTGGTTTGCAGGGAGACATGCGCCGACTGCGGCGCTGCCTGGATGATGGACATCTGCCATTGCCATTTGTGATACGGTAGCGCTCTTGCGAGCTACGCCGTGTCGCGAAATGGGGAACGCCGAATTGGACGTCCAAGACCTGATGACATTCGTCGAAGTTGCCGATGCCGGGGGCGTATCGGCCGCCGCGCGCCGGCTCGGCGTCTCCAAGTCGATCGTCAGCCGACGGCTGTTCCGGCTTGAAGCGGAGCTTGGCGTCCAGCTTCTTGCACGATCAACCCGTGGAGCCGCTCTCACGGAAGCCGGGGTCACGTTTCGAGACCATGCAGCCAGAGTGAGTGCGGAGATCGACGCGGCCAGGGAACCGATCCTGCCCACCGGCGACCTTCGTGGCCGCCTGCGAATTGCTGTGCCACTGACTTTCGGTCCGACCCACTTCGCTCACGTGCTTGCGGACATGGCGCGACGCCACCCGCAGTTGCGCATCCATACCTCCTACAGCGATCGCTTCGTCGATATCATCGCAGAGGGTTTTGATTGTGCGATCCGGGTGGGCTATCTTCCGGACTCCAACCTGATCGCAAGATGCGTCGGGCCGATCTATGGGAAGCTCGTCGCGAGCCCGGACTATATCAAAGCGCACGGTTCCCCGGAGACACCGGACGAGATCGTCGCCCATCAGGCCCTCATGCAGGGCACCGAAACCTGGCAATTCATGGATGGCGACAAGATCCTCACAGTTCGTCCGCAGGGGCGCTTCAAGGCCGACAATGCCACAGCTCTCGCTGCCGCCGCCGCAGCAGGACTTGGCATCGCGTGGATACCCGACGGCGTCACCCATGAGTATGTGGCCTCCGGCGCGCTCGTTGCGATCATGACACGGTATCCACCGCCTCCGGCAGGTGTGTACGTGATCCGCCCGCCAGGTCAGCATCCCTCACGGAAAGTTCGGGTCCTTACCGATTTGCTGCTCGAGTGCTTTGTAGAAGATCCGCGCCGTGTGTGAGCTGTCCTACTCGACGGACCGGGCAACGATCCGTCAGAAGAAAACTGGGCGACCAGTGCGCTTCGAACTGACCGACCAGACGCGAATGGCGATCGACGAGTACCTGCGTTTGACAGGCCGTAAGCCGGGCCAGTTCCTTTTCGCCGGTCGTGGTGATCGGGGCGACTGACTACACGGCAGTACGCTCGGCTCATGCAAGAGTGGGTGGCCAGCATCGGCCTTGATCCAGCGAAGTTCGGCACGCATTCGCTACGACGCACGAAGGCCGTGCTTACTCTATCGGCGAACCGGCAATCTCCGCGTAGTTCAGCTGCTCCTCGGGCACTCTAAGATCAAGAGCACGGTGTGGTATCTCGGCATCGAGGTCGATGATGCGATCGAGATCGCGGAGAAGATCGACATCTGATCGAGTGACGCGGTACCCCTAAGACCTGATGTGGTCGGCGGCCTGTTTCGCATCGCCGATCACTCCTCACGCGACAGGTGACGCGCGATTTCCCTTGGTCGCTGGGCGGAGTTTACGGATGTCAAGCGCTGATGGTCGCCGCCGGCCTGTCGCATCAGAACCGATAGTTCACGCCCACCCTGAGCATTGGGATATCTACCTTGCTGTGCACCTTGCGGCCATTGGTGACCTCGGAAGTAACCGGATAGCCGTTGTTGTTGGAGAGCATCACGCCGGCCTTGGCCTCCGGAAAGTTGAATGTAGCCTCACCGAAGCGGGCGAGCAGATACTCGCCAGTCAGTGACCAGGAGTTATTGAGCGCAATTTCCGCGCCGCCGCCGATCGCATAACCGATCCGTGTCGCAGAGGCACTTTCAGTAAATGCTTGGACCGTTGTAGTGACAGGAGCAGTTTGGCCCGCCCAGGCTCTCGCACCAACGTATTGGGTTCGCTCCTCGTTTTGATGCATGAACGCTAAGCCGCCTGTGACATAAAGCAGAAGACGATCGTTGAAGGCGTAGCCGAGGCGACCGCGCAGGGTTGAGAGCCATTCAACTTCGCTCTTTTGCACCGCTTCGAATTGACGGCTTCTGTTCAGGTTATTGCTGTCGGCGGCGGTCGATCCTTCGGTCGCGTACGTAATCTGTGTGCCCGCAATCTGGGACTTTACGATATCGCCCTCGATGCCGACGACAATGTTATTACCGAGCCGGAAATTATATCCGGCTTGAATTCCGAATGAGAGTGCCTCGACGTTCAGATTGGGTGATTCCAGCGCGGGATAGCCTGTGCTTGTTCCATCAAGAGCCGTCGTTGTCCCTCCGAATTCGGCGAGGTTATAAGTCAAACTCACGCCGGCATAGGGGCCGCTCCAATCGGTGACACCGTCAGTTGATTCAAACAGGCGCCCAAGGGAGGCAAACGAAACCGGATCGCTTCCACCGAGCTTGGTTGTCATCCCGACGCGAACCGTGCGTCCCGGTCCTGGTTGTTGGACGAGGCTCAGCGGATCGACGTAATATTGATCGGTTACATTCTCTACCGTCGCCCACAAGGTGGTGTCTTCGCTCAGCTTGTGCTCGGCGAAGACATCGAACAGCCAATAGGGGCGCCATATGATCGGTGCAATGATCGCTGATGCTCCGTATTGCACTGGGCCGTGGCCCACGGAACGCGGTCCGATATAGCTGGCACGTCCGCCGACCGTGAGCTTATCATCAAGCAATTTTTGCGAGACGGTGAGATTTGCCGAGTATTGTGGCGGAACCTGATTGGTCGCGTAGTCGCCCGATATTGTCGAGCCGCTGCACGTGTCCGCGGTCGGGCAGAATTCGACATTCAGATAATAGTTTGCCGACAGATCCGCAGTGAAGCCATTGTTCTCGTGCCGACCAGAAAACTCCAGTCCCTCGAACTTCGCGCGATCGATATTCACCACCTGAAGCGCTGAGTAGCTGTAGCCGTAGGTCGGATCTACAAACTGCCTGCTCATCCGCGCGACATAGTCCTGTACGTCCCAATTGAAGTATCCGAACTTCAGCATGCCCCTGTCCTGCGGCGCGAACACACCATCCCTGATGACGTTGACGCCAATTTCCCAGTTGTTCGAGCGCTCCGGTCGCAGGTCGGCGTTGGGAACCAGGGTGTAACCTGCCACCGATTCAAAAAGACTCGGCATTCGCAATGCGCTCGAATAATTCGCGTACAATTGCGCGCCCTTGATCGGCTCCAAGACAACGCCAGCTGATGGGCTGTAGCCTCCATCGTCGCGGGTGAGTTCCGTATTGACTTGCGTTGCGTTCGTAATGGTGCCCCGGTCCTCGGACCAGTAGTGAGAATAACGAAGCCCCGCGTTTAGTGTCAGCCAATCAACCGGCTTGTAAGCAGCTTTGCCGAAGACGCCGACTTCCTCCCGGCTGCCGTTCCGGGACGGAATGCCGATGTTCAACTGGTCAGAAAATGCGAGTGGATTGGTCGATTCGTTGATATACGACACGCCATAAGTAAACTGCAGCGAACCAAGTTGGTCGAAAGCGAAGCTGGACTTGTTGCTGACGTCGCCTCCCCACATTTTGCTCTCGTTGCCGGGCAGGTAATGGAAGGGAAGTCCAAAATCTTCCGGGCGTGCGCTGAAATAAGATGCCCGCGGCGTCGTGCGCATCGTCAATTTGGTCAACCAAAGATTGGTTCTGAGATCGACTAAATCGTTATCATGAGGATTCCAGCGATAGCGCAGGGTGCCCGTATCAACCTCGACGTTGTTTGAATATGCCTGTTGCAATGCCTGACTAAAAGGGCTCGAAAACAGTGATGAGACAACGTCGCCCGCCGAGCTGCGATAGCCCGTATATCCAAGCTGCAGAGACTGGTCATCGTCGGGACGGATCGTTGCCTTGGCGAGCCACGATTCCGTTTCGAGCTGCGTGTTCAAAACCTGCTCGCCAGCGCGATAGCTCGAAAGACCGCCGTTTTCATATACGTGCGCATACGAGATGGGATCCGGAGGATAATAGCAGAAACCGCTCGGATAACAGAGCGGCTGGGGGCCGGTGTCGATGACCTTCGCACCCGGACCGTTCTTTCCCGCGAAGTAATTGCCCTGTTTGCGGAAGGCATATCCGGCGAGCAGATCATACTTCTCCTCCTTGACCGCCGCGACGGCACTGAACGATCCGCCGGTCGGATCAAGGAGGCCCGGCCGGTCAAGGCCAGATGCTGAGGCCGTGGGTACCGGATAGGGCTGAGGATCGCTAACGTAGGGCCTGGGCCACGTATAACCACCAAGGTCACCGGGCCGCGGCGTCGCGGTATTGGTGCTAAATCCACTCTTGATCCAACCTCCCCACGTCTCGCCGGGCTTTACCACGTCGTCCGCACTGAGCGTACGCATTTCGACCGTGCCGGCGATGCCACGCGAAGCGGCATCTGATCCCTTGGTGATGTCGACACCTGCGAGAAGGTCTGGATCGACAAATGTTCGATTGGAGAGGCCTTGATAGCCTTGATAGACGGTCAATGCATTCTCTGCGCCGTCGATCTTCGTAGCGACGCGCCCCATGCCCTGCATGCCGCGAATGTTGATATCGATGGCACCGCCGCCGTTGCGTGCCTCACCGGACATCACGCCAGGGGTTCCGCGAAAGATGTCGGCCGGGCCGCTGCCACGGAACCGCTCGATAGTCTCAGCAGAGATGTGGGCCGTCGGCGCGGCAGTCTCATAGGGCGTGTAGACCGTGCCACCGTCGCCGCCGCTGCCACCCGATACATCGATCGTATCGAGCGCGATTGCACCGTCGACCGTCGCCGCCCCCGCATTATCGGCGCTGCCGACGATGGCCGTACGATCCGGCGTAATCCTGAAGGAGATGTTCGTGCCGGCGAGTAACTGGACCAATGCCTGTTCGGGCGTGTAGCGACCGTTGATGGCGCTCGATGTCACGCCTTGCGAGGTCGTCGAGGCGAGCGTCACCTGGAGGCCGGACTGGCGTCCGAATGCCTGCAACGCCGATGCAAGGCTTTGCGCCGGGATGTTGAATGTGCGGAGCTGGTTGCCGGCCGCCGCCGGCTGGGGTGTGGAAGATGACGAGGTCTGCGCGATTGCATCCGGAATGCCAAGGCTTCCGACAATCGCCGTCGACACAAGCAACTGCGCGATTACTGTTTTCCGCGCATGACGCATACGATCCGCTGCAAAGCGACTCATACTCGAACCCATTGCCATCTCGCCCCGATGCTTGGCGCATCGCCCCACCGGCATTGCGCGTTCTCAGCAAAGACGGCTGGCTGGCAATTTTTTTTCAGGGCAACTGCGCATTTTTCGTCGTTGCGCGGACGGCGACAGGAAATGGATGTCAGAAGCGGGAGACAAGCCGCACGTAGGAGGAGAGATGCCGGACATGACCGCCAAACGGCTGGACAAGAGCGCGCAGGGCGCGGTCCGGATCGTTGAGGTCGTACAGGCCGGTGACCTTCTGCCTAGCCAAGACGGGATCGGGGAGGCTGATCCATGCGTGATGATAGCGCTGCATTTGCTCGACGACCGAGCTGACAGTGGCGTCGGTGACAAAAATGCGCCGGTCCCGCCAGGCAGCGATTTCTTCCGGCGGAACGTTGCCGCGGGTCATCGCGCCTGTCGTGCGGCTGACGGTCACCGTCTCGCCTGGAGCAAGGCGTGCCGGATCATCCGAGGCCCGATCTTTGAGCGCAACGCCGACCGAGCCTCGCGCAAGCTCGACGCTCGTAGCGCCGGAACCGAGCTGGACGTTGAAAGCCGTCCCACGCACTGTCACGTCTAGCCCACCTGCATCGACGACGAACGGCTGCGCCTTGTTGGGTACAACGTCGAAGAAGGCTTCTCCGGCGAGGAGACTGACATTCCTTTGCTCTGCGGAGTAGGCGATCTGAATGGCGCTGCCGCCGGCAAGCTCGACAACCGATCCGTCCTGCAACGTGACGGTCCGGTTTTCTCCGGTCGCCGTCATATGGTCGGCCTGCAGGCGCAGCAGGACGGCAGGCCCGAACACCCAGAAACAAAGCACTGCCGCAGCGGCCATTGCAATGCTGAGACGGTGGGAGCTCCGGCGGTGTGCCCGGCTGCCGGTCGCGGGAAGCTGCCCCGCATTTCGTCGTTCGAGGTTGCGCGCCGGACCGCGCAACGCGTTCTCATGCTTCCAGAGATGCTCATAGCGCGGCGACGTGTGTCCCACCGCTTGCCAGGTTCTCTGGGCCTGCGCCCAGGCGTCCCTATGTCGATCGGATTGCGCCAGCCATGCCTCGAATTCCTGCCTGGCCGTCTCGTCGAGCGGCGCCGCCTGCTGGCGTATCAGCCAGTCCACCGCTGCCTCGAGCGCGGACGAAGTGGGCTGGTGATCGTTGGTCAAAACCTGTCCTGACGTGATCCTTCGTCTGCTCCCCGAGTAAGCAGAAGTGCGAATCGTTCATGGGATAAGACGAATTGCAGGAGACTTTTTTTCACGGCGCGGCGGTCTTGTCACGGGGGCTCAAGGGCCCAGGCGCTCTGCAATCCGCAGCATTGCCGCCTTAACGTACCGGTGGGCGGTGGCCACGGACACGCCGAGATGCTCGGCCACCTCTTCAAGGGTGAAGTCGCCAAAGCGATACATTTCCAAGGCAATGCGTACGTTGGCCGGCAACTCGGCGAGCACGGAGACCACACAGCGCGCGTCGTCGCGCAGCAACTCCTCCTGCTCGGGCGTCAGTTGCTCCTGCGGGCCGGTCCAGAAAGGGAAGCCATTTTTCTGCTGGCGGGCTTCGACCGCCCGATGCCTCAAAACGTCGAGGGCGAGATTGCGAACAATCCGATACAGGTAGCCGATGGTCTGTTCGGTCGGGCCGGCCATCGGCCAGTCTCTTTTACAAATCTGA
>JAEYYQ010000161.1 GCA_023428365.1 Pseudomonadota bacterium
ACTCGATCCTGATGTCGGAGCGTGTCGTCTCCGAAGACATCTTCACCTCGATCCACATCGAGGAGTTCGAGGTCATGGCCCGCGACACCAAGCTGGGTCCGGAGGAAATCACGCGCGATATCCCGAATGTTTCGGAAGAAGCGCTGAAGAACCTCGACGAAGCCGGCATCGTCTACATCGGCGCCGAAGTGCATCCGGGCGACATCCTGGTCGGCAAGATCACGCCGAAGGGCGAAAGCCCGATGACGCCGGAAGAGAAGCTTCTGCGCGCCATCTTCGGCGAGAAGGCTTCGGATGTCCGTGATACCTCGCTGCGTCTGCCGCCGGGTGTGAGCGGTACGATCGTCGAAGTCCGCGTGTTCAATCGTCACGGCGTCGAGAAAGACGAGCGTGCGATGGCGATCGAGCGCGAGGAAATCGAGCGTCTCGCCAAGGACCGCGACGACGAAATGCAGATCCTCGACCGTAACGTCTATGGCCGTCTGAAGGACGCGCTGATGGGCAAAATGGTTTCCAAGGGTCCGAAAGGTGCTCGCAAGGGCACTGCGATCGACGACGAGATCCTGTCCGATATCCCGCGCAGCCAGTGGTGGGAGATCGGTCTTGCCGATGAGAAGGCGCAGGCCGAACTCGAAGCTATCCAGAAGCAGTACGAGGAAGCCAAGAAGAGTCTCGAACGCCGCTTCGTGGACAAGGTCGACAAGCTGCAGCGCGGTGATGAGCTTCCGCCAGGCGTGATGAAGATGGTCAAGGTCTTCGTCGCGGTGAAGCGCAAGATCCAGCCGGGCGACAAGATGGCCGGCCGTCACGGCAACAAGGGTGTCGTGTCGATGATCGTGCCGAGCGAGGACATGCCGTTCCTCGAGGACGGCACGCACGTCGACGTGGTTCTGAATCCGCTGGGCGTGCCGTCGCGCATGAACGTCGGGCAGATCCTCGAGACGCATCTGGGCTGGTCGTGCCGTGGTCTCGGCCGCATCATCGACGAGGCGCTCGCGCAGTATCGCGAGAGCGGTGCGATCGATGAGCTGAAAGGCACCGTGCACAAGATCTACGGAGACTCGAACGGCGTCGCCAAGCTCAGTGACGGTGAACTCGTCATGCTCGGCGAGCAGATCAAGACGGGTGTCCCGATTGCGACGCCGGTGTTCGATGGAGCACGCGAGTCCGACATTCATGACATGCTGAAGACAGCTGGCTTCGACACGTCGGGTCAGGTGACTTTGTATGACGGACGCACCGGCGAACCCTTCGATCGCAAGGTGACGGTTGGCTACAAGTATATCCTGAAGCTGCACCATCTCGTCGACGACAAGATCCACGCGCGTTCGATTGGTCCGTACTCGCTCGTCACCCAGCAGCCGCTGGGCGGTAAGGCGCAGATCGGCGGCCAGCGCTTCGGCGAAATGGAGGTCTGGGCGCTCGAAGCGTACGGCGCCGCCTACACGCTGCAGGAAATGCTGACTGTGAAGTCGGACGACGTTGCCGGCCGCACGAAGGTCTATGAATCGATCGTGCGCGGCGACGACGCCTTCGAGGCAGGCATTCCGGAGAGCTTCAACGTGCTCGTGAAGGAAATGCGCGCGCTTGTACTGAACGTCGACCTGATCAACTCGGAGCAGCCGGTGCTTGACGAGCCGGAAGAGGCTCCGGAGGCACGGCCGCAGTTGCCGCCTGAGGCGGCTGAATAAGCAACGCCACCTCCCCCTCTTCCCGTCATGGCGGGAAGAGGGAATTGCCGCCCGCAAATGATTGGGACGCAGCCCTCGTCCCAGAGGAGAGAGCCGAATGAACGAGATCGCCAACATCTTCAAACAGCAGCAACAGCTGCCGACGTTCGACCAGATCAAGATCTCGATTGCCAGCCCCGAGACGATCCTGTCGTGGTCGTTCGGCGAGATCAAGAAGCCCGAAACCATCAACTACCGCACGTTCAAGCCGGAACGGGATGGCCTGTTCTGCGCCCGTATTTTCGGGCCGATCAAGGACTATGAGTGCTTGTGCGGCAAGTACAAGCGCATGAAGTACAAGGGCCTGATCTGCGAAAAGTGCGGCGTCGAAGTGACCTTGGCCAAGGTGCGCCGCGAGCGCATGGGCCACATCGAGCTGGCCGCGCCGGTCGCGCACATCTGGTTCCTGAAGTCGCTGCCGTCGCGCATCGGCCTGCTGCTCGACATGTCGCTCAAGGATCTTGAGCGCGTTCTCTATTTCGAGAACTACATCGTCATCGAGCCGGGCGTTACAACCTTCAAGGAGAAGCAGCTTCTCACTGAGGATCAGTACAACCAGGCTATCGAAGAGTTCGGCCAGGACAGCTTCACCGCTGGTATTGGCGCGGAGGCGATCCGCGAGATTCTCTCGGCGATGGATCTTGGCAAGCTGAAGGAAGATATCCGTCAGGAGATCATCGAGTCGACGTCAGACCTGAAGCCGAAAAAGCTCGGCAAGCGTCTGAAGGTCATCGAGGCGTTCCTGGAGTCGGGTAATCGTCCGGAGTGGATGATCCTGACCGTGGTGCCGGTGATCCCGCCCGAGCTGCGTCCGCTGGTTCCGCTCGATGGCGGCCGCTTCGCCACGTCCGACCTGAACGATCTCTACCGCCGCGTCATCAATCGTAACAACCGTCTGAAGCGGCTGATGGAGCTGCGCGCGCCGGACATCATCATCCGCAACGAAAAGCGCATGCTGCAGGAAGCTGTCGACGCTCTGTTCGACAACGGCCGTCGCGGCCGCGTCATCACGGGTGCCAACAAGCGTCCGCTGAAGTCGCTCGCCGACATGCTGAAGGGCAAGCAGGGCCGCTTCCGTCAGAACCTGCTCGGCAAGCGCGTCGACTATTCGGGCCGCTCGGTCATCGTCGTCGGTCCCGAGCTTAAGCTGCACCAGTGCGGCCTGCCGAAGAAGATGGCGCTCGAGCTGTTCAAGCCGTTCATTTACGCGCGGCTGCAGACGCTCGGTCAGGCGGCTACCGTCAAGCAGGCCAAGAAACTGGTCGAGAAGGAAAAGCCGGAAGTCTGGGACGTGCTCGACGA
>JAEYYQ010000191.1 GCA_023428365.1 Pseudomonadota bacterium
CGAGCGCTGCTGTTACATAGATCTCGTGGCGAAGAACCACCGGACTCTCACCGCCAAGAATGTCCCGGATAATCCCGCCGAAGGTGGCGGTGATTACTCCCATGGCAATTGCCCCAATCGGAGCAACGTCGGCTAGTAACGCCCGTTCCGCGCCAGTTACTGCGAAAACGGCCATGCCGACCGCATCGAACCAAAGCAGCAACCGATAGCGTGACCGGGGGATGTGAGCGAAGAAGAAAGTGAGACTCGACACTAGCACGCAAACGACCAGATACGATGGTCTGGTAATCCAGAAAACCGGTGCTATTCCGAGTAATATATCTCGGAGTGTGCCGCCACCAATTCCGGTGGCGGTGCCGAGCAGGATGAACCCGACTATGTCCATCCTCTTGCGTGAGGCCACGAGAGCCCCAGTCATCGCAAAGACGATAACCCCAAGCCAATCCAGAAAACTAGTAAATGTATCGAACATAGCAACGCGAACCTGATCGCCTGGATATTGATTTGTTGGAGGAGTGTCATCTTCGGGCAATTAGCGGCGGAGTAGACATGTAGGGTGGAATGCTAGCTCATCATCCTGGGCCGTGTCACAGGTTCGCGGCCTAGCCAAGCAATGCTCAAAGCCCAAGAGGCGTCGCTACTTCATCAGTCCAACGACGGCAACGGTACCAAGAGTGAGTGCCTTGCCGATTGAATCCCCTATGGATACTTCTATCCACGATAATGGCTACATTACCTTTTACCACGTTGGCAATCTCACAGAGATTGCGCAGAGTTCCGTCAAGAGCGTGTCCGCCGTAGTTGAGGCCTGTACCAGGCGGCCGTCGCGGCCTTACGATAACAGGAAGACGCTCGCACCACGGATGAAGCCAAAGTGTGTCCGTGTGTGCCGCTAGTATCGGTAAAACGGCCGGGTTCCCCCAGCCGTAGCAATTGAAGCTCAGAGCGTGCTCACACGCGACGCACATGCGCCTTTCCGAGCGCCCTGATGCTATCGACGCCGCAATGCAACACCGTGTCCACCGTCTCGATGTGGAAATACTTGATGACGCTGTCGACGCCACTTGCACCTCCGAGTGCCAGTCCAAACATGACCGGTCGGCCGACAGCCACTGCATTGGCTCCGAGCGCGAGCGCTTTTACAACATCGGTACCGCGGCGGATGCCGCTGTCAAAGATGAGCGGCACATCGCCTTTAACTTCATCGGCAATTGACGGCAGGACAGTGATTGATGCAGGTGTGCCATCAAGTGCGCGACCACCGTGGTTGGAGACCTGTATCGCGCCAGCGCCGGCCGAAATCGCCGCCCGCGCATCCTCTGGTCGCGTCAGGCCTTTGACGACCACCGGGAGGTCGGTCACGTTGCGGATCACCTCTATGTCCTTCCAGGATAGGTCCGTCTTGAACTTCGTGGACCGGCCGCCCTGGAAATTGCCATAGGGCAGCCACGGGCGCGGCTTCCCGAGGGCTTCGTACTGGTCCGAAGAACCCTGACCGATGGAGTCAACCGTCAAGATGATGGCCTTGAAGCCTGCCGCCTTGGCGCGCTGAAGCAGCTCGCGGGAAATGCCATCATCAACATCTAGATAGATTTGGAACCATTTTGGACCTTGAGAAGCTTTCGCGATTTCCTCCATGCTCACGGTCGAGGCGCTGGATACGCAAAGCAGCCCGCCCGATTTAGCGGCGCCCTTTGCCGTTGCGATTTCTCCTGCCGGATGGTGTAGTGAATGACTGCCGAACGGAGTGACGATGATCGGGTGAGGTAGCTTCTCGCCGAAGAGCGTGACGGAAAGATCGATCTTGTCGCGGACAATGCCGTTCATTCGGTTGGGCGTAAAAATATAATCGTCCCACGCCCTCTGGTTTTCCCTCAGAGTCCACTGCTTACCCGAACCGTGGGCCATGAAGACATACGTACCCTCATTATAGATGTTCTTGGCTTGCTCCTCGAGCATGTCGATATTGTAAACCTCGAACGCCTTATCGATGCCTTTGCGGACGATATTGAGCGGTTCGGTGTTAGCTTCCTCTGGAACTTGTGCGCGTGCGATAGTGGTAGACGCGGCGAGAGCCGTGGCCGCAAGCCCGGCCCCGGCGACTTTCAGAATGTTTCTGCGCGACAGTTCGTCATCGTTTGATCTCTGGGCTTCCAATTCACTCACTCCGGTTGGGTGTTCTAAAGGCACACGCGAGTACGCTCGCTATAAAAGTTTATAGTGCGCGTCGAAATATTTCGCGGGCAGCCTACCTGTGCTCGCGATGGCCGGACTTGTGATGGCGGCTGATTTATGGGGACCATGGCGTGATGGCTCCATCAAAGATAGTCCCCGATATGAATATCGATGGATCCGCGCCTATCTCGGCGGGCACGCTGCCCTTGCTGTCGGCGACGCCAGCGGTGGCACCCCCGGAGAACCTCTAACCAATACCGAAATCGACATCAACGGCGCTTTTTATGGGAGCCAGATCGGCTATAATGACCAATAGGGTTCCGCCTACGTTGTATTCTTGAACTGCAAAAGCGAGGCAGATTGGACCGCAACCATGATCGCCTTCGCGTACGATGTATCTACTAGTGCTCTGAGTCCTAGGAGAGAAGAGATGAGCAAAATGCAACCGATTACCATCGCCTTGATAATCGCGGTTTGCACGCTGGCGGGGGCGGTTCCGGCTCTGGCCGCCCGGGCGGTCATTGTCGAAAGCACCACAGTACGCTCCGGTCCCGGTTCAGATTATCGCTCGCTTGGGAGGTTACGTTCTGGCGATCGCGTGGCGGTCAATCGCTGTTCGAGTTCGCGTCGATGGTGTCACATTACCTCAGGCCGGACACGCAATGGTTGGGTTCGCTCGCGCTCCCTCGACCGAATCCAGGGCAGCAGATCAGGCTCTCGTAGCGGGATTTGCTTCTTCGGTCGGCGCGGAGAGATATGCCTGAACCGATAGTTAGTTTTCCTAAGAAATCCCTAGGAAAACTCACCGGATGACGAGTGACACGGCCCAAGCCGATGTCTGCGAATTTTCCGGACGACACGCAAGCCTACGAGAGAAAAAAGGCGCGTCGCGCTCGATGGCTTGTGCAGCGAAGCAAGCGTTGCATTATTCTGCGGCCGTAAAGCGATGTAGAGTACCCCTGCTTACTGGGACGCAGCGGTCATCGAAGCGGGCAAGCGCCGCGCCGTCGAACACGGCTGCCCATTCCAGGGGCGACGATGTGATGCTCGCGGGTGCCCATCTCGACCGCGGCTCTCGACCGCGGCGCGCCGCGAGGAGCCGACATGGCAATGCGCACGTCTCCGGGACACGCAGTAGGTCCATCGCTGCGTCGGTCACCGTTGGCTTTTGCAGGGGTCTAGGTTGATGGCATGTCGGTCAGCACCTGGAAGGGACGCCGCGGCGCCGAGCCAGGATCGTGGTTGGCCCGCATGCTGGTAAGGAAGCCGCGCATGCTCGTTGCCATCGCGCTCGCCAACAAGATGGCGCGGGCAGTGTGGGCGATGATCGTGCGCGATCAAGATTACCGAGAACCGGCGGCTAGCACCTGCTGAGCATCAGCGGGGCTTGCAGTCGGCTGTCGAGGAGGTGAGGAGAGCGAAGACCGTATGGGCAGATGATCGAGGAGATCCGGAGCGGCCAGCCAGGGGCGTGCAAAGAGCTTTCAATCTCGCAAAATTGTTCTGGCGCCGATCCGCGCATCACCATACCGGCCAGCGGCCGTTCTGCGCCGCACCAACAGGCCTGACACATGACCGCTGTCGATCACACGTCCAGAAGGCTCGCAAAGCTCCTTGCATCCGAGGGGGCACCCACATGCACGCCGGTGCAGCCATATGGTGACGCAATCTGATCGAATGTTCGGGCCTGGGAAGCGGCTGCAGCTTCCCCGGCACTAGGCACGACCTCCAAGCTGGAAATGGAGATCTAACCATGAACATCAATACAGCCGATTACTCGTGGCCCGCAATCGGCTGGGGTGTGCGGTTTCATCTCGGGCACGTTTCACAATCAACCACATCCTGGTGGCGGCGGCGTTTCGCTTCTGATCCGCGGGACCCTTGTCACCGCCGTGAAGTCATAGAGCCCGAGCGCCGAAACCTACTTAAACACCGCGCCAAACGACACCCGAGCACGCCGCAACCAAAGCCTGCCAAGCAGTCGATCGCGCCGCCGGGTGCACTAGCGTTGCAGATCCCGGAGGTCAGGTCCACTTTCCGCACGTTCCGCCCTCAACCGCACATCGGCGCATCCGAGCTGCTGTGGACAGTTTGCCGTGTTGGCGAACCGTTGCCGGTTTCCTCATTCTTCCGTCGGTGAACCGATTCAAACAGCAACTCCGCCCTAGCATTGCAATTTTTTGCGAAGATCCGGGAGCGCCATCCGGAGCGGTTTTTCGCAGCATGTAAGCAATCCCACGGTCTTTTCCGGTAAGCGCGTCCCTGCTGTCAGAGATTGGTCGTCCATGACCCCTAAGTCGATTTCTGTCCTGAGCTGACCACGATGGTTCAACTAAACCGCGATAGTCTCAGAATCGAGCTTACGGTGCCGACGATAAGTTCGAAGTTTTCGTAGAACGCCGATGCGCTCGCGCACCCAGACGACACGGGCTTGAATTGCCAAAGTTGGTCACCATATTGGATTTATGTCACAGCTTCGACCCTCCATTGCGCCTCCTCCGGCCAAGCATGTCTTGGCCAGGAACGGGTGTGCGCGGGTCTGATCGCAACGCTGCCGCCCCCGGCTCCCTAAACACTGATAATCGAACGTGTTTGCGCATTTGAAGAATGTGCGGGGACAGGGACGTGCGCTGGAGGTCGAGCTGTGACTGTTGGTTTGCAAGATCGAGGTGAGGAACTGCAAGCGTACGTTGCAGGCACTGTCGCAACCTTTTCGCACCCGTCAGATTAGGACGATGGAACGACGGCTTGAATATCCCGCGCTTCCCCTTGTGCCTGATTGGCTCGGACAACCGGCGGGACCAGTGACGCTGCCGCGACGGTGACGGCGCGGTGTGTAGCGGTTGGGCGCGGTCAGGGTCCTTTACCCACCCTCGGATGCTTGAGCTTCCGCAGCTGATGCATCCGGCCCTGTACGTCAGCGGCACCTGCACGGGTGTCGCCCCCGCGAAGTTGCCACCTGATATTCAGTGCACTGGCGAACGGGGGTGCGCCTTGTGTCTACTTCGCAGGCGGGCTTAGATGCAGGGCCGGCCCCCAGGGGATGGGGTTCAGAGTTCGGTTGCCAGCCCCGCACTGTCGCGGCGATGACGGAAGCATGAGGGCAATGGTTTGGGCTGGGCCACTGCTGGCTTCCTAGCGATGTCACCCCGCAACGCCTTATTGTTATGCTGACTAAACCTCAAAGGCAAATGGGACGCCCCATACATCTCCAGGGGAAAGTCGCTCTCTAAAGAAAAAGCTGTGGTATCGTCGTATGAACGGCGGTTTTTGAAGGGCTTGGGTTATGGACCCAGAACAACAGGGCGCAGGCAAACGCGAGGACGACTCTAAGCACCCGATCACTTTCACGGCGGCCTCGGCGAGTGGGAGCGATTTGACGGGTCACACGCTCTTGCCGATGCTGATCGCCGGTTTGATCCTTATCATCGTTGCCATGCTGGTCGTGGTGCTTCTGGTTTGAGAGCGAGCTGCGACAGGCCAGCAGTCATCGGACCGGTGCAACTCAGGAGCGAGCAGTTCTCCCAGCATCGAGGCGCGCCTTACTTGACGGCCGCTCGGCAGTGCGTTGGCGCCTGAACGTCGCGCCCGACCGGTGCCGCAGGTGAATCCAAGGTGCCTGCTGTTCTGAATGCAATATGCCCTGTGTGATCGGGGAGTTTGATGCCCTTCACGGCGTCGCCGCCCTTTTTGTTTACATCCCAATCGCCATTTGTAGCGCGCCATGAGCCGCACCGTCGGCGACAGGCGTTAGATTGCGGGCTTTCGCATCCGCAAGATCACGCGGCAGCCCGGCTCGAGGTCCTCAAGCGTCATCGTCCCGCCGAGCTGCTGGGTTAACGCCCCAACGACCCGCGAGCCGACGCCCTCAGGTACGTCTTCGCGCCGGCCGATGCCGTTGTCGGTCACCGAAAGGGTTATGTCATCATCGGCCCGCAGCGTAACCTGGATCACGCCCGCGCGGCCTTCCGGAAAAGCATACTTGAGGCCGTTGGTCACAAGCTCGTTGACGATGATCGCCAAAGGTACGGCCACTT
>JAEYYQ010000199.1 GCA_023428365.1 Pseudomonadota bacterium
CCGCATAACTGGTGGGTGTGGGGTGCAGACATCCAGCTGTCGCGCTATCTCGATGCCGGACAGGTGCTCTACTTCCGCGAAGTCGCGCGCGAGATGGCACGCTCGAAAACCGAGCCGCCGAAGCTTATCCTGTGCATCGCGGAGCCCAGCTGGAACTATGATCGGCGCAGCGATAACCATGGCGAGGACAACCTCGACGTGGTGGTCAACATCGCGCTCGATCACGGCGCGCGGATCTGCGCGATCCTATCGGGCGACCTGCATCACTACAGCCGATATCGCTCGGAAGAACTCGGCCTGAACCTCATTACGGCGGGCGGCGGTGGCGCATATTTCTCACCGACGCACTGGCTGAAGAAGGAACGCGATCTTCACTTCGCAGGTGAGAACTACAAGCTCACGCTCGAGTGCAAACCGGAAGCCATCGGCCCCGAGACGGAAGCGTGCTGGCCGACGCGCAGCAAAAGCCGCTGGCTCAACCTCGCCATCCTTGGCTTCCCGTTCCGCAACTACATGTTCTGCATCGGTCTCGGTTTCATCTATTGGCTGCTGTCGTGGGCCTACGCCGTCACCGAGGTCGCATTCATTGCCGGCCGACGATCGCATTCCGTCGCCGAATGGTTGTTCGGATTCCCGGAGCCCGTGCGCGATAATCTCCGACGAGCGGCGCGAACTGCGCCCGAGACCCTAAGCTCTGTCGGCGACATCACGATGCTGACCCTTTACGCGGGCGTACGAAATCCAGCACTCGCCCTGGCGGCGCTGGCGATCCTGCTTGTGCTTATCCAGTATGCCGATTCAAAACGCAGCGGCATAAAATTCATGATGGGATTCGTACACTGGATCGCCCACATCGCGATGGCGGTGCTGTCCTACATCGTGCTGACCCAGGTTGCCCAGACCACACTCGAAATCGGCAACAACCTGTGGTCCAGCGTGGTTCCGGATTGGCTCATGATCCGTGACACCTACCTGGAACTCGCGCCGATCTTCATCATGCCGCCGTTGATGATCTTCGTCGGAGGCTTCTTCGGCGGGCTGGTGTGGGGCATCTATCTCCTCATCTCCAGCCTCACCAACCGGCATTGTGACGATGCCTTCTCGTCGATGCGGCTGCCAATCTACCGTCACTTCCTGCGCATGAAGGTGGAACCGGACCGGCTGACGATCTTCCCCATCGGCCTGAAAAGTGTCCCCATCCGGTCGATGTGGAAGAAGAACAAGCCCGATGCGGACGGCGTGGTCAGGGGGCCAGAGTTCGTGCCACGGCGCCCGCTCAAGCCGGAATTGATCGACGGCCCGATTGTCATCGACGCGGTAAGTGTGCGTGGGCGCGATCCCATGATCCGCAGCGTCAAGCCAACCGTCGCAGGCTGACTCAGGACCTCGTCACCAGATGGTGTCACGCCTCGCCAGACCCGTTTCCGAGCTGAAGCCCGACTACGACGTGATCGTGGTCGGCTCCGGCTATGGCGGCGGCGTTGCGGCGTGCCGCCTGACGCGCTGTGGGCGTAGGGTTGCGGTGCTGGAGCGTGGGCAGGAGTATTTGCCGGGGGAGTTCCCCACCGGTCCGATGGAGGCAACGCGCGCCCTGCAGATGCGGGGCGCCAAAGCCGACATTGGCGCCAAGAATGCCCTGTTCGAGGTCCGGTTGGGTGACGGCATTCATGTGCTGCAAGGTTGCGGACTTGGCGGCACGTCGCTGATCAATGCCAACGTCTGCCTCACACCGGATGAGCGCGTGTTCGCGGCGCCCGCTTGGCCGCGCCCCATCCTTGAAGGGCCGTCCTTGGCAGAAGGGTTCTTCCGGGCACGCGCCATGCTGCGTCCCAAACAGGAGCCGGGCTGGCGTTCACTGACAAAGGTTCGCGCGCTCGATGCGGCAGCCGCTGTCATGGGCAAGCTGCTCGATCCTACCCCGATCCACGTCTCGTTCACGGCCGGCCTAAACGCAGCCGGCGTCGAGCAACCGGCGTGCAATTCCTGTGGCGATTGCTGCGGTGGCTGCAATACCGGCGCCAAGACGACAGTCGCCAATACCTACCTTGCGGACGCCGCCGCGCATGGCGCGGAGATTTTCACCGGCGCCCGCGTCCGTACGGTGACGCAAAATGCGAGCGGACAGTGGCGCGTCACGCTGGAGACCAGCAGTCAGAACCCGGGTCCGCGTACAGTCACGGCGGCTCTGGTCGTCATTGCAGCGGGCACACTCAACAGCACCGAAATCCTGATGCGTTCGACGGCGGAGGGACTGGCCGTCTCCAACCGTCTCGGCGAGCGCTTCACCAGCAATGGCGACGCCATTGCGATCGCCTATAACAACGGCATCCCGGTCAATGGCATCGGCCGCGGCCATCCGCCCAAAGCCGAAGTGCCGCCGGTCGGCGCCGCCGTCAGCAGCCTGCTCGATCTGCGCAATACGCCGGATGTCCGCAAGGGATTGGTGATCGTCGAATGCGCCCTGCCGAGTTCGATGGCCGCAATTCTTCCCGCGCTCTTGGCGCCGGGCAGCGCAATGTTCGGCAAGGACGGCTCGCGCACGCTAGCCAATGAGCTGGCAGAACTCGGACGCTCAGCGCACAGCCTTGTGGGCGGCGCTTATAAAGGTGCGGTCCACAATACGCAGACATTCCTCGCCGTCGGCCATGACAGTGCCGACGGGCGTCTGACAATGACTGGCGACCGCGTCATCGTCGCGTGGCCCAATGCGGCGAGCCAGGCCGTGTTCCAGCGCATCGAAGAGGTACTGACCGCCGCCGCGCACGCCACCGGCGGCACCTATATGCGCAATCCCGCAAGCGAGAACCTACTCGGCGGCAACCTCATGACCGTCCATCCGCTCGGCGGATGCGTGATGGCGGAAGACCGCACCACTGGTGTCGTAAACCATAAGGGACAGGTGTTCGACCCAGCAGGGGCGGATCCGTCATCCGTACACGATGGGCTTTATGTGTGCGATGGCTCGGTGATCCCATCTTCGCTCGGCGTCCACCCGCTGTTCACAATCACAGCCGTCGCCGAACGCGCGATGCTGCATCTTGCCCACGACCACGGCTGGACCATGTCCGACGGTCCGCCGCCGCGCCGTGTCGACCTTTCCGATCCCGTCCCGCCACCTCCCGAACCGGTCCGCCGGAAGGGCCTTTTCGGCTGGTTCTCGCGATGACGGATACCGAACCCAACACAGGAGGCCGGAGGGGACGCCATGCGGCGGCTATCGCGCCCGATTGCTGATCTCAAAATGCAGTACGACGCGGTCGTTGTCGGCTCCGGTTACGGTGCTGGCGTCGCCGCATCGCGCCTGGCCCGCAGCGGACTTCGTGTCGCCGTGCTCGAACGAGGCCGGGAATTTCGCATCGGCGAGTTCCCCGACCGCCTCGCCGAAGCCCGCGAGCAGATGCAAACGCGGATCGGCGATCGCAAGATCGGCTCGGACCTCGG
>JAEYYQ010000209.1 GCA_023428365.1 Pseudomonadota bacterium
AACATCACCGACGAACCGAGGAAGCCGATCACCACGCCGTGCAGGATTGCGAACTGCCAGATGCTCGTCGCTTGGCTCGTGGCGACATAACCAATGCAAAGCGCAATCGCCCCGCTGACCACCGGATAAACGATCCCGAACCGGTCTACGAGTCGGCCCATGATCATGCTGCCGACCGCTACAGACAGCAGCGTCACGGTATATGGCAGCGATGCATCGCCGCGATCGACGCCGAACTCCGCCTGCACGGCCGGCAAGGCAACGACAACCGACCACATGCCGACGCTGCCAACCGTACCGATCAGCAGAGATGCCGTCAGACGCAGCCAAGCGTAGGTGGACTCCACCTCGCTCACGCCCGACCCAGCTCCGATATGACGGCTGCTCATGCGACCGCGCTCCCGAGAACGTCTCTCATCCCAACAAGCGAGCCTTGAACGTCATCAGGCGCGTCATGATTTTCGTTGCTGCCTAACAAGCAGGCAGATCGACGTTGGTGTAGTCGAAATACCAGGGACGTGCGAGCCGAATGATCGCTCATCACCATCCAACGGCGCATATCGGGATTGCGTTCAGGCAGCGCGCCCAATCAAGCGACCCGCGATCTCAAAAGCGAATGGCGGAGCCGGAAGGGCCCCGCCATAGAAATCGTCTGCCAATCCAGCGTTGAGGTGAAGACCTCAGGATGCCTTTTTCCGGTTCTTCTCGAGCCAGCCGTCGACCAGTGCCACGGTGCGATCGAGGGCATCGAGTTGCATACCCTTCTGCGCGGCAATGGTTTTGACGAGCAGGTCAACACGCTCGATGTTGGGAGCGCCGGCCGCCAACGCGCGCGCCGCCGACGATGGGCTGCCAAGCGACAGGGCAGCATTCGCGTACTTGTCGAACGGCACCATGTCGTCTGCGGAGGCACCAAGCAGCGTGCAGAGCTTCACGACCCAATCATAGACCGCGCGCGACTCATCGATATTCGAGTGTACGGCCTCTTTAATCGGCCGCATGGCATCTGCCTGAACGCAGCGATAGTTGCCGGCGATCAGCATGGCCCACTTGGCCATTGGCACGAACACCGAGTCGTGGACCTTGAGCTTCACCGGCAGCTCGATCGGCTTGCCATCGACCTCGAACCGCGATGCGGCGATGTCGGCTTCGAGCTGGCGCAAGATAGCCGTATCCGCATCTGACTCGAACCGTGCCGACTTGAAGTTCGTCGGCAGGCGCACCTGGAGAACGTTGACCTTCTCCTCGGGCGGGCGGAACGCCTGCGGGTCGGGGCTGCACAACGTCAGGGTCGCCGGATCAAAGCTGTCCCAAACCGTTGGGTCCGTATAGCAGGCCCGGCAGGCATCGGCGTCGACGTTCGGAATGCGCTTGATATAGGGCAGCGGCGGCATGTTCATGATCGACATGCACGGCACGCGAGATTTGGCCACCGCATCCAGCAACTCGCGCACGCCCGGTGAGCGATACTGCGGCTCCTGCATAGCCAGGGCGACCAGATCGTAGTCGGCGGGATTTACATCGCCAGGGCCTGCTGCCGAGAGTTTACCGGGCAGGTTGCGCGAATTGATTTCGACCAGCCCTTCGCGTCCCTTCACGGGCATGCGCACGATCGCGCCTTCCGTGTTCATGAGTTCTGCCTCCGCCGGGAGGCAGATCAGCTTCACGTTATGGCCCGCGAGAGCCAGCTTGGTACCGAGCAGGGAGCCGTATGAGGCGCCCATGATCAGGATGTTGTAGGTTTTGCTCATGGAGCCTCCGCCTTAATCCAGGATTGGACGCGGCCGTCATCACAACAGCAACGCCCCTTGTCCCCCGGGTTCTATTCAGAATGGCCCCGTGTGGCAATCCAGCACACGCGATTTCCTGGCGAAGGTCCGGCCCCTTGCTGAAACGCCTACCACTTAGGCAGCAGCCCGGGTCCGCCAGCCATCGACCGCGCGGCCAACGTGCCCCAGTGTCGACTGGGCCTCCCGCTGCTTCACCGGATCGACGAAGCTGGTCAGCGAGGCTTCGATCTGGGACCAGTCGTTGTCGTTGAGACTCTGCTCGGCCAGGGTAAAAAGCTGCTCGTCCTCCCAGGCCATCTGCCGCCGTTCGCTTTCGACGAAGGCCAGCGCGGCGCTCAGAAAGCGATCCTCCGCCTCTCGCGGCTCGATCAACAGTCGAACGACGGCGCGCGAAAATCGGCCAAGCTCCCGGCTGCTGTCTTCATGTGCCTCTTCCAGAACAACAAGCGTATCCAGAGCCGCAGGATTGCGATCCGCTACCCTTCGTAAGATCAGCTCTTCCTTGGGATGATGGAACAGGTCAGGATAGCTACGGAAGTATTCCGTAATCTCAAGTAAAAGATCGCCGTTTGGCGGACGATCGTCGGCAACCAGTTCAATCTGTCGCTGGAGCATTTCCAGCAGCTTGCGCATCGTGCGATGCTCGGAGCGCAGTTCCTCTAAGATACGCGGTACCATGAACGTCCTCCAATGCAGGTCTTTGTCTTGCCCGCTTCGTAGGCTGCTCTGACTTTAGTTGTTTCAACGATCCAGCTAAATCGGAAGAACAGACAAATAAAGATTTTCTCCCCAATTTGATCTCTTGCACTGCAAATCTTACGCTGCACTGCAATTTTGCATTTCTGATGCGCAAATATCGGCAATACGGACATTTAAGCGCAGTATTTTGACAGCCAACCGTCTTGCGCTGCACCATCTCGGATGTCAGGTTCCGATTGATGAATGTCGTCCAGCCACCTCCCCAATCGACCCGCGATAATACGATCCTTCTCCTCCTGCTCTCACTGAGCTGTTTCGCGGGGGCGCTTTCGCTGCGGACCATCGATCCGGTCGTGCCGGAGATAGGACGCGACCTGAGCGTGGCGGCCACGACTGTGGCGCTGCTGGCGAGTGCTTTCGCGTTTCCTTACGCGTTCAGCCAACCCGTACTCGGACCCATCGCGGACGCTGTCGGCAAGGCCCGCGTGATGAAGGTCTGCCTGTTCGCGCTGACCGTCATGATGATGTTGTCGGCCCTCGCGCCCAACATCGAGACACTCTTTATCACGCGCATCATTGCAGGGGTTGCCGCCGGAGGCATCATCCCGGTTGCGCTCGCAATGGTCGGTGATCGCTTTGATTTTGCTGACCGGCAGGTGGCTCTCAGCCGCATCATTATGGCTGCCATGATGGGCCAACTCGTCAGCTCTATGGGCGCCGGCTTCATTGCCTCAGTCTTCAGCTGGCGCGTGGCGATGGCGGTCATCGGCGGCGTATCGCTCGTCGCGTTTATCGCACTGATGCTCCGCCTGCGCCCGAGACCA